>JAILPU010000054.1 GCA_024699395.1 Lachnospiraceae bacterium
TTCTATTTCTATGGATACGGGTGTATATGAATATTTAAATCGCCTTACTTTAAAAGACTATGGGGCTACTTTTGAAGAATTATCAAATCATTATTTTGCGTGGATAGTTGCATGCCCGGAGGATTTTCAGGCGTGGGTAGAGCAAAATATGATGGAGAGAGGAACTGATAATGACAATTAGTGAACGTATTTTTAAATTAATGGAAGAACGAGAGATAACCCAGAATGAATTTTCAAAAGCTACCGGTATTGCACAGAGCACCATTAGTGATTGGAAACGAAAGAAGACGAATCCGTCCTCGGATAAGATAATGATAATATGCAAGGTGTTAAATGTAACGCCATATGAATTGTTGCAGGATACGTTTCAATCTGCAGAGGAACTTGATTATCGAGTGGTTACAAAAGGCACGAAGGAATATGATCTTTTGATTGAAATGGAAAGCCTTAAGAAATCACAGAAAGAAAGATTGTTGGGATATATTGAAGCATTAAAACACTAGAGCGTCGTGGGAGTATTTTATCAGAACTTGGTAGGATAAGGAGGTCGGCTATGAAGAAAAATGAAATAGTTTTATTTGAGACAGAGGATAAGGAAGTAAAACTACTAGTACAATTACGACAAGATTCGGTTTGGTTAAATAGAGAGCAGATTGCAGAGTTATTTGGGAGAGATATAAAAACAATAGGCAAGCATATTTCTAATGCACTAAAAGAAGAAGTGGATGAATCAACTGTCGCAAAATTTGCGATAGTTCAAAAAGAGGGTGGCCGAAGTGTTAGAAGAAATATTGAACACTATAATCTGGATATGATTCTATCAATAGGTTACAGGGTTAAATCGAAAAGGGGAATTGAGTTTAGACGATGGTCTAATAAGGTGTTAAGACAGTATATTATTGACGGCTACGCTATTAATGAAAAACGTCTCAATGCTTTGGAAAAGACAGTTGATATCCAAACGCGTATGTTAGCCGATGCACTAAATGTTGAGGAAAAGGATGTACTAAGAGCTGTAAATTTGTATACGGATTCATTAACCTTGTTGGATCAGTATGATCATCAAGCAATCGGAAAGCCTGAAGGAACGATTCCTATATATCGGATTACTTATGATGATTGCATGACTATGGTTTCGCATATGAAGGATTCTTTTGAGACAGATGTTTTCGGCGTCGAAAAAGAGGTTGGTAAAGTAAATGGTATCATTTCTGCAATATATCAGAGTGCATTTGGCGAAGATGCATATCCGACCATTGAAGAAAAAGCTGCCAACCTACTGTACTTTATGATTAAGGATCATCCGTTTGCCGACGGATGCAAAAGAATAGCGGCTTCTTTATTCTTGGAATTTTTAGAGAGGAATCAGGCGTTGTTTTTGGATGGCAATAAGCGTATTGGTGATGGAGAGCTTGTCGCCATCACGCTTATGATAGCGGAATCGAATCAGGAAGAAAAGGATATTATGGTAAAGCTGGTGATGAATTTGTTGGATATGAAATAGAATTATTAAACCTGACAGGAGGTAAAACTATGCAGATAAAAAATGATAAAGTACAATTATTTGAGGATAGGTCAATTAGGACTGCGTGGGTTGAGGACGAAGAGGAATGGTATTTTTCGATAGTAGATGTGGTAGGGGCATTGACTGAAAGTGCAGATGCAACGGCCTATTGGAGAAAAATGAAACAACGCCTAAAAGAGGAAGGGAATGAAACCGTGACAAATTGTCACAGTTTGAAAATGACGGCACAGGATGGGAAAAAACGATTAACAGATGTTGCTAACACTGAACAGCTTCTCAGAATAATTCAATCCATCCCTTCCAAAAAGGCAGAACCATTCAAATTGTGGCTGGCGCAGGTTGGGCGTGAGCGTATGGAAGAGGTCATAGATCCCGAGCTTACTATAGAACGTGCTTTGGAAACATACGCAAAGAAAGGTTACTCACGCGAGTGGATCAACCAGCGCCTTCAGGCTATTCAAGTACGAAAAGAACTTACTGATGAATGGGAAAATCGAGGCGTAAAAAAGGGTGCAGAATTTGCCATTCTTACAGACGAAATATCAAAGGCATGGTCAGGGATGACTACGCGTGAGTATAAAAAATTGAAAGGCTTAAAGAAAGAAAATCTGCGTGATAATATGTCGACGCTTGAGCTTGTCCTTAATATGTTGGCTGAGGCTACCACTACGGAAATTTCAAAGCAAAAACAACCTGAAAGCTTTGAGGAAAATCGTAAGGTTGCAATTGAAGGCGGGAACGTTGCCGGAGAAGCAAGGCTCGCGGTTGAAAAGCGTACCGGAAAACCGGTGATCACTAATAAAAATGCTGCTCAATTACAGAATATAGTTACCGGTTTACTGGAATCAGATATCAGTAATGACGAGGCTTAAAATATCATGACAGAACGAGATAAAGAAGTGCTTAATATGCAGTTGACTTTGATTCCGATATTTTCAAAAGCTTGGAACAAATCATATTCTGAGTTGGCGGACATATTAAAAAAATATGACGTATTAAGCTATATTGATGTTTGTTATGAAAAATTTAATTCTACCGGGAAATAGGGTATAATCGATGATATAAAGGACTATATTGAACAGCGGGGAAGGACCAATATGGTAGATTTAATCCTGTTTCCATCCGACTTTTTCAATATTGCAAAAGTTGATGAGGATTTGCAAAAAGAATTTGAAGCGGGTGACGGAGGAGTATCCGGTCTGTCAGAGAATCAGAATTACGAACAGTATTTCAGAGCACTGTATACATTATTTATGGAGGAAACCACATGAATACAAACGAATACACAATACGCGTGGAAAATAAAGAGGATTACAGGGATGTTGAAAATCTTGTGAGAGAATCATTCTGGAATGTTTACCGTCCGGGATGCAGTGAACACTATGTAATTCATGTACTCAGGGATGATCCGGCATTTGTGAAGGAACTGGATTTTGTTATGTTTTTAATCGGAGAGCAAAATGATTCGCCGAATCACGCTGCATCACAGAAGAATGAAAAACTGATTGGACAGAATATGTTCATGAAGACGATTATCGAGGGTGATGATGGAAGAACAATTCCTGTCTTAACAATGGGACCCATTGGCATTACTCCGGAACTTAAGCGCAAGGGTTATGGAAAGGCATTGTTGGATTACTCTCTGGAGAAGGCAACAGAAATGGGATTTGGAGCAGTTCTTTTTGAAGGCAATATTGGTTTTTACGGAAAGAGCGGCTTTGACTATGCAAGTAAATTCGGAATTCGTTATCATGATCTTCCGGAGGATGCGGATTCCTCCTTCTTTCTGTGCAAGGAGTTGATACCCGGTTATCTTGATGATGTGACCGGAGTGTATCAGACACCCCTGGGGTACTATGTGAAGGATGATGAAGTGGAAGCGTTTGATAAAGAGTTCCCGCCAAAAGAGAAGAAAAAGCTCCCGGGACAGATATTTGGGTAAGTATAAGAGCAATACAGGTAATGCAAAGCTGAAATGAATCTATATTAATTACGGAGGTGACCTGTATGATAGATTTAGAACCTATATCACCCGGAGAAATATTACAGGAAGAGTTTTTGGAACCAATGAATGTAACAGCATATAGACTGGCCAAGGAGGTGCACATCCCTCAGTCGAGAATCAGTGATATTATAAGTGGTAAAAGAGGAATTACAGCTGACACTGCTATGAGATTTGCAATGTATTTTGGAACAACTCCGCAGTTTTGGCTTAACATTCAAAATCAGTATGATCTGGATATGCTTAAGGTGTCAGGTAAGATTGTTGATATGTCAGATATCAGACCTTATAATTTAATGCAAGGATAAATGGCGACGCCATGCGCTCGATGAAAGAGTTGAGGGTTTATATCAATGAAGTTATGCTTTATTAATAATAATGAACATAATGCATTTACCACCATCTCTTTTTTGGAGGAGGATGCAGAGTGCAAAGACAAACTCTGTGAGTGCAAGATTGATGTGATTCCTGCCAAAAAGACCTGGACAATATCCTCTTGGTATACGACGGAAAATCATAAGCATCATGGTTATGGGAAACTCACATTGCAGGAGTGCCTAAATTCCATTTCTGCGGTTTACGGTGTTCCGGACAGGGTGGAATATATATGGAACGGGGCAAATCAATATGTCTTTGACTGGCTGGAAGAGAATTTCGGAGCCGTAAGCAAATGCCCCATTGCGGTGCAAAAATATGCCATGGACGACGACTGGGAGTCCCATATTTATGTTTTGAACCGGGAGAAATTTCTGGAATATTTTCATCTTTAAACCGTTATGAATCCGGGCTTAAAAACCGGTGATAAGATATTGTTCAACATAACAGCTCATACACCCCACATGATACATTGTGTGTTTCGGTTGAAGAATAAGCACAATACTGTTATTATTGGAAGGAAAGAAATCAGAAAGGTTGTAGAATTCCCGATGAAAATAGACGAGATATATAAGACCAAAAGCAGGCCTCTTTCTTTTGAGATATTTCCACCCAAAAGAGATGCCGAGCTGGAAAATATCGATGAAACTTTAAGCGTGTTGTGCGAGCTTAAGCCGGATTTTATAAGTGTAACTTTCGGAGCCGGAGGAAGCGCGAACAGAAGCCGTACCATAGAGATCGCCAAGAAGATTAAGAATACCTATGGTGTTGAGCCTGTGGTTCATCTCACCTGCCTTCATTATGATAAGGATGAGATAGACGGCTTTGCCAATGAGATGATAGCTGAGGGAATAGAGAATGTCCTTGCTCTAAGAGGTGACAGAAATCCCAATGTTATGGAGAAAAATGACTTTAAGCATTCCTCCGATCTTATAGAGTATCTTAAGGGGAAATATGATTTCGGATTCTTAGGCGCATGCTATCCTGAGTGCCATCCCGAATCCGAAGACAGAGTGTCTGAAATCAGAAATTTGAAAAAAAAGGTGGACGCAGGTGCACAGGTACTTTTGTCACAGCTTTTCTTCGACAATAATCTTTTCTTCAGATTTTGTGAGGATTGCAAAATCGCGGACATCAATGTTCCTGTTGTGCCCGGTGTAATGCCTGTTATAAATGCGGCTCAGATTAAGAGAATGGTGAGTCTCTGCAATGCATCTTTCCCGCCCAGATTTATGAGGATAATCGAAAGATATGAGACCAATAAGGAAGCTCTTTTCGATGCGGGAATGAGCTATGCTCTGAGTCAGATAATCGATCTTCTTGTGAGCGACATAAACGGAATCCATCTATATACAATGAATAACCCCGTGGTTGCCAGAAGAATATGCGAGGGAATTAAAAATATCGTATAAACCGATGGATATTCCGATATTCGATGCGAAAAATAGAATTGGCATCCTACAGCAAATTCGAATTTGATTGAATATGCTGTGCAATAGGAATGAAAATGAATCGGCGAGATGCACGTCGGAATCAAGAACATAGTATAAAAAATACGGTTTGTCGGGTGTTGACAGATGTCGGGCTCTATGGTAAGATTCAAAAATGCAAATGAGTTGCATTTTTGAATAGGAGCTTGAAATGAAAAAAATACCGGTTTTTATATTATGTATTATATTGTGCCTTTCATCACTTACGGGATGTGGTTCTAAGGAAAGTAAGAAAATCCCTTTAGATGAAAAGGATGATAAATTAAAAATTGTTACCACCGTTTTTCCGGTGTACGACTGGATAATGGGCATAGTGGGGGAAAACAATGAGGATGTGGATGTTACGCTCCTTTCGGACAGCGGAACGGACCTTCATAATTTTAATCCCACCGCTGATGACTTTGTAAAAATATGGGATTCGGATCTTTTCGTTTATATAGGTGGCTTATCCGAGAACTGGGCGAATGAGGCGTCAAGGGGAAGAGATGGAGAAGAGCTGAAA
>JAILPU010000056.1 GCA_024699395.1 Lachnospiraceae bacterium
CAAGGACCTTGCAAAGGCCAGGGGACTTAAGGGAATATCTGCAATGAAAAAAGCAGATCTTGTGGAGGCAATGCTAAAGGAAGACGAAAGAGTAAAAGAGCAGGAAAGCGATAGAGAAAAAAGTGCGACTGAGAAAGCCGATAAAAAAGAAGCGCAAAAAGGGAGTGAAGCTAAATCCGTAACAGGAGAGAAAGCACAATCCGATAAAAAGCGCAGTGTAAAGTCTGAAGCGGGTGCGCATACAGTCGGTGACACCGATTCAAAGCATGAAGCAAGTGCGCGTACAGCTGAAAAATCGGGTTTGGGAGCAGGAGAAGATGTGACCGGTGCGGGGAGCCAAAACGGTGTAAATATTTCTAAGGATAGCAGAGTGAATGCAAGTACTGCGAACAGAGCAGGCGCAGGAAACGAGAGCATATCAGATACTAGAACCAAGAGCAAAGTGAATGCAGGTGCTGAGAACAAAGCGAATGGAAATGCTGCAACCGGAGCAAATGCAGGCACTGCAAGCAGAACAGGTGCAAGTACTGATAACGGAACGGATGAAAATACCGCGAACAGATCAAATGCAAATGCCGCAAACAGATTAGGCGCAGGCAACAGAGGAAATGGAAATACCGCGAACAGATTAAATGCAGGGACAAAAGCCGGGCAGAATGAGCATACTCCTCAGGAGAAGGCTGTTATTTTCATGGACCCCACAGCGGCAAAAAGAGATTTTAAGAAAAGGCCTTTGGGAACTTCAGCAGAAAGAGCATTAAAAGGTTCTTTTGAAACGGCTCCAAGAAAATTTGACGATGGAGATAATGAAGAAGAACCCAGAAGTGATGCACTTGTTAAAGCTACGGTTAAGGCTATAGCGGAGGACAGACAGTTTGCACCCAAGAATGAGGCTTATGATATAAATATGTTCCCCAAGGAGCTGGACAGCGGCGAGGTTGCCAGCGGAATTTTGGAGATAATGCCTGAGGGATATGGTTTTATCAGATGCGAAAATTATATGCCCGGGGAAAATGATGTGTATGTATCACCCAGTCAGATTAGAAAATTCGGTCTTAAGACCGGTGATATTCTTACGGGAAATAAGAGAGTTAAGACACAGAACGAGAAGTTTTCGGCGTTGTTATATGTAAGCGATGTTAACGGATTTACTCCGGCACAGGCTGCAAAGAGAGTGGCTTTTGAGGACCTTACCCCTATTTTCCCCAATAAAAGAATTAAACTTGAAAGAGCCGGGGCAACTGTGGCGGCAAGAGTTATGGATCTTATCTGCCCTGTGGGTAAAGGTCAGAGAGGAATGATTGTATCACCTCCGAAAGCCGGAAAAACTACGCTTATTAAGGAAGTGGCTAAGTCCATTCTGGTCAATCATCCGGATATGAAGATGATTATTCTTCTTATAGATGAAAGACCTGAGGAGGTAACGGATATTAAAGAAGCTATTCAGGGGTCAAATGTGGAGGTTATTTATTCCACTTTTGATGAGCTGCCGGAACATCACAAGAGGGTGTCCGAGATGGTTATAGAAAGGGCCAAGAGGCTTGTGGAGCACAAGCATGATGTGGTTATTCTTTTGGACAGCATTACAAGACTTACAAGAGCGTATAACCTGGTGGTGCCTGCTTCGGGAAGAACCCTTTCAGGAGGTCTTGATCCTGCGGCGCTTCATATGCCCAAGAGATTTTTTGGCGCTGCCCGTAATATGAGAGAGGGTGGAAGCCTTACCATTCTTGCCACAGCTTTGGTGGATACGGGAAGCAAAATGGATGACGTTGTGTACGAGGAATTTAAGGGTACGGGTAATATGGAGATGGTGCTTGACAGAAAACTGTCGGAGAAGCGTATTTTCCCTGCTATCGACCTTGCCAAGTCCGGTACCAGAAGAGAGGATCTTTTGCTCAATGATGATGAGTTGGCTGCTATCAATATTATGAGAAAAGCTCTTAACGGATTAAAAAACGAGGAGGCTACCGATAAGATCCTTGATTCCTTTGCCAAGACCAAAAACAATTCTCAGTTTGTGGAAGTAGTTAAGAAGAGGTTTGTAAACTGACGATTTTTTAGTATTTCGTTGAGCAATGTTTTAATATTATTTGAATATGACACAAAGTTGTGTTCATTGTGTGATGTATAATTTAAACCGCTGTGAGAGTTTGAAATTTTTTCTGTAAATAGGAATCTTCTATGATAATTTAGATTTATGAGGGAGCAATCAGAATGGTTGCTCCTTTTACTGACTATACAATTAGCAACTCTATAAGTCAAATGTTAATTGTTTTTCATAAAAACTTGCTGTAACATTTTTATTGTGATTTTATCTTTTTAAATATCGTGCTATGGAGTGATAAAAGAATATGCTTGAAAAGATGGATGATTTTTTCACTGCTCGTATTGATGGCTACGACCAGCATATGAGAGATACTATAGAAGGGGCAGACTCGTTTTATGAGTTTACTGCAAACCTTTTACCTAAAGCAGTAAATAGCTGCGTACTCGAACTGGGGTGCGGAACAGGACTTGAATTGGAAGCATATTTTAAGGTCAATCCTAATGCCAAGATTACGGGAATAGATTTAACAGAAGCAATGCTAGATTCGCTTAAGTCCAAGTTTCCTGATAAAGAAATGACATTGATACATGGTTCATACTTTACAGAACCCTTTGGTAAGGAGATGTTCGATGCAGCCGTTTCTGTTGAATCTTTGCATCATTTCACAAAGGAAGAAAAAGTTCCTCTATATTCAAAACTTAAGAATGCCATTAGGCCAGGTGGATACTTTGTTTTGACAGATTATTTTGCAGAGCTTCCGGAGCAAGAGGAGTATTTTCAGCAAGAGCTGATGCGGCTGAGAAAAGAACAGAATTTGCCGAAAGATGTTTTTTTCCACTATGACACGCCACTTACAGTAGAACATGAAGAGGAAGCTCTTTTGGAAGGCGGGTTTTCAACTATTGAAGTTATGGAGCGCTGGGGATCGACATGCACGCTCAA
>JAILPU010000061.1 GCA_024699395.1 Lachnospiraceae bacterium
TGAAGGGCAAGCGAAGGGTAGACATGGCTGATTACACCAAGGCTGTGGAGGATTATCTTTTAAAATATCCCACAACGGCATGGTTTGAACTGGTGAGCGGGATGGGTGTCAATCCCTTCTCCATGGGGGTATTTCTGGAGAGCGGGTTAAATGTCAAGGCTCATTGGAAAAATGCGGGACCGAACACATTTGAAATTATTAAGAAGCAGCTTTCGGATGACATTCCGGTGCCCATGGGAATTTATTCCATGGACGCAAAAACCAAGGGCGTGAGACTGTTTAATGACGTGGGAGGCAGTCCTGTTTTTAATAACTGCAGGGCAAGCAGCCATTATGTTACCGTTACCGGAGTTATGGAAGATTTTCACGGAATGAGAAGAGCATTGGAGATTTCTTCCTGGGGAAAGCGAATGTATCTTGATTATGATGAATTTGAGAATTTCAGGGACGGTGAAAAAACTCAATACAGGGGATTAAAGAAACTGATCAACAGAGTGGGAAGCGGCATTCTTTTAATAAAGAGAGAAAAGTAATGTAAGGGAAAACAGACTGCCGTTTCTGTTGACGTGGTAAGGGAAATAAAGTATATTTTACTGATAGGAACCCAGTAAGTTTTCAGGAGGTACATAATGGATCAGGAAAAGGTCATCGTTATAGATTTCGGTGGTCAGTATAACCAGCTCGTGGCACGTCGTGTCAGAGAGTGTAATGTTTATTGTGAAATATACTCATATAAGACAGATATAAATAAGATAAAGGAAATGAACCCCAAGGGCATAATCCTTACGGGCGGACCCAACAGCTGCTATGAAGAGGGTGCACCTACATGCTCAAGGGAGCTTTTTGAAATGGGAATTCCCGTTTTGGGACTTTGCTACGGCGCACAGCTTATGATGCATGTGCTTGGAGGTAAAGTCTGCAAGGCGCCCGTGAGAGAATACGGAAAGACTAAAGTGCTTGTGGACCCTAAGTCAGAGCTTTTTGCCAACGTGGGTGAGAGCGCAAAAGAGGGATTTAACAAGACCCAGTGCTGGATGAGCCATTTTGATTATATCGAAAAAATGGCACCGGGATTTGAAATGGTGGCAAAGACTGCCGATTGCCCAGTGGCTGCTGCACAGAAAAAGGATGAAAATCTTTATGCAATACAGTTCCACCCTGAGGTTCTTCATACACCTGAGGGAACCAAAATGATCTTTAACTACGTTCGCAATATCTGCGGATGTGCGGGAACATGGAGAATGGATTCCTTCGTGGAGAATTCCATAAAAGAGATTAGAGAAAAAGTAGGAGACGGCAAGGTATTACTTGCACTTTCCGGAGGTGTGGATTCTTCAGTGGCAGCAGGTCTTTTGTCAAAAGCTATCGGAAAACAGCTTACCTGCGTATTCGTAGATCACGGTCTCTTGAGAAAAAATGAAGGAGACGAGGTTGAGGGTGTCTTTGGTGACAAGGGACAGTTCGATCTTAATTTTATAAGAGTAAATGCGAAAGACAGATTCTACGGAAAGCTTTCAGGAGTAAGCGAACCCGAGAAAAAGCGTAAGATTATAGGTGAAGAATTCATAAGAGTATTTGAAGAGGAAGCCAAAAAGATAGGAGCGGTTGATTTTCTGGCACAGGGAACAATCTATCCCGATGTGGTGGAGTCCGGTCTCGGCGGTGAATCTGCTGTTATCAAGTCACATCACAATGTGGGCGGCTTACCGGATTATGTGGATTTCAAAGAGATAATAGAACCTTTAAGAAATCTGTTTAAGGACGAGGTGAGAAAGGCAGGTCTTGAGTTGGGTATTCCCGAAAGACTTGTGTTCCGTCAGCCCTTCCCCGGCCCCGGCCTCGGAATCAGAATCATAGGTGAAGTTACAGAAGAAAAGGTTACCATCGTGCAGGATGCCGATTACATCTACCGCGAGGAAGTGGAGAAGGCAGCGGAGGAATACAAGAAGAGTCATAGCGAAGAGGCACCATGGATGCCCAATCAGTATTTTGCCGCACTTACCAATGTAAGAAGCGTGGGCGTTATGGGTGATGAGAGAACCTATGATTACGCTGTGGCATTAAGAGGAGTAAAGACCATAGATTTCATGACGGCTGAAAGCGCCAACATTCCCTTCGAGGTGCTTCAGATTGTTATGAACAGAATTATAAATGAGGTCAGAGGAGTAAACCGCGTATTCTACGATCTCACCAGCAAACCCCCGGGGACGATAGAGATGGAATAGACGAAACAATCCCGCAAGCCTTGAAAACACAGGGCTCGCGGGATTGTTTTTTGCCTTTTGAGTACAAAAGTAAGCGTCAAACCAGACGCCCCCTGAAAAATTAACGCCGTTTTTTATCAGCGGCGTGATTTTCGGCAGTTTTCTGGTAATGTCTCGGACCAGGGTAATAACTGATCCAGACTTGTTGTATCTATATTTCCTTTTTTAGACAATATGTAATGACCTCCAGTTTGTA
>JAILPU010000075.1 GCA_024699395.1 Lachnospiraceae bacterium
CCTTCATCGAAATTAACATCATTTATATCAAGACCTACACATTCGGAAACACGTATTCCGGTTCCCAGTAAGAGAGTAAGAATAGCCACGTCCCTTATTTTTGTTTTTTCGTGATATGCCAGTTCCTTTTTGGTGAGCTTGTCACCGTTTTCTGCAATATCAAGAAGTAAAGCGACTTCATTGGGAGCAAGCCTTATTATTTCTTTTTCGTGTCTTTTGGGGAGAGGAACGAGGGCTGCTGTGTTTTTGATTATTTTTTCATGCTGATAATAGTAGTTGTAGAAGCTTCGAAGAGCAGCTAACTTCCTGCATTTACCCCGTTCGTTGTTGGTAATCTCTTTATTGTCTTTTTCATAGAGGGAAAGGAATTCCAGATACTCTTCAATATCTGTTCTGGTTACTTTATCAAGAACCGTGATATCAAAATCTGTTATCTCTTTATCCTTGTATCCTGAAATTTTACTATGAACGAATTCAAAGAAAAGCCTTATATCATACGCATAACCAAGACGTGTTCTCGTGGATGTGTACTCCTCAATACCGCGAAAGAATTCCCTGCAAAAAGAGGGAAGAGTTTCAAGAACGCTTCTTAATTTGATTATATTGTTTTTGTTCTGAATATCATGGTAATTGTCGTTATCGATTACAGCCATCTTAGTTCAAACCTTTCCTGTATTCATTGACAGCAGCTGTGAATAATCTTTTTTTGACACCGGGATTATCCTTGTTTATGTCTTTAATAAGATTTTTGACATATTCCCGTTTGGTAAAGCCGTCTGCGGGGCAGGCACTTTTTAATACGGGAATTTCATATTTATTGCAAAATCCCTTAACCTCGGCCTCTGTAACATACAAAAGAGGTCGTATTACTGTTATTTCGGTCTTATCAAGAAATGTAACGGGTGAAAAGGTATTGACCCTGCCTTCATAAATTAACGACATCATAAATGTCTCTATAAAGTCATCAAAATGATGGGCGTAAGCCAGTTTGTTGTATCCGATTTTCACAAGATAATCGTTGATTGCACCTTTTCTTAATTTGGCACAGAGTGAGCAGGGATTCGACTCTTTTCGTATATTAAAAATAATGTCGGATATTGTGGTATCTATAACATGATATTCCACATTAAGAGAGTTGCAGTAATTTTTAACCGAGTCAAAGTCAACATTTTTGAACCCCATATTTACCGTAACTCCCACGATATCAAATTTTACCGGATAGAATTCACGTAATTTGGCCAGACCGTATAAGAGGCAGAGAGAGTCTTTTCCTCCGGAAATACCTACTGCGATTTTATCTCCTTCTTTTATCATATCAAAATCCTGTACGGCCTGTCTGATACGGCTTAACAATTGTTGCGATTTCATTACTCGTTATTCCTGAATTGTTAATATTATATTTATGCAATAATGCAATTTAATACCTGATTATTACCGGATAATTCCTGATGTTTCACCGTAGAAAAATCTTAAATATTTGCAATCTTTAAACGGACTCTGTAGTTTCAAATATATAGGAAAGGGTAATATGTATATGCTGTATTTTAGCATTGAAAAATGGCTTATTCAAGGAAAAAACTTGCTTAGTTTTAAGGCGGGTTGTATTATATATTTGTGTGGTTTTTTACTCTTAAAAGGAGAGCTTTTTTCATGAAAATTCGCTCAAAGTCTAAATATGTAAAGTGGGGCGCCACTGTTACCATATGCTTTATTATTTGCGCTTTATTTATATATGTTCTTTTCTTCGGTTCAGATCTTTCAGATAAGTTTAAACACATTCTCAGCAAACTAAGTCCCATTATTACCGGGCTTTGTACCGCATTTATCCTCACCCCTTTGTTAAACAGGATAGAGTACAATATTGTAAGAAGGATTTTTAAAGCTTTTAATGTAAAAATAAGTCCCAAAAGCCGTAAAGTATCAAGATTTATAAGTGTTTTCTTCACTTCCGTATTTTTTTTGGGAGCCTTGTATCTGATTATCCATCTTTTCTTAAGTCAGGTTATCCCCAGTGTTATAAGCTTTTCAAACAACTTTAACACCTATGTCAACAACATAAATAACTGGATCAACAAGCTTTATGCCAATAATACGGAAACGGGAAATGAAGTTTTGCAATATGTCTCCAAGTACTCAAAGGAGCTTCAATCCTGGCTCAGCAATAAGCTTCTCCCCCAAACATCTGTGTTGTTAAAGACCGTTACCAAGAGCCTTCTTGGCATATTAAAGGGCTTAAGCCATTTTATTGTAGGCTTTATTATTTCCATATACGTAATGGCTTCCAAGGAAACCTTTGCGGGTCAGGCCAAGAAGATTACCTATGCTTTATTTAAAAGACAGACTGCCAATATAATCATTAATAATTTCAGGTTTGTAAATAAGACCTTTGCAGGTTTCATCAGCGGAAAGCTTATCGATTCCTTTATAATTGCGCTTCTTTGCTTTATTGGAACATCACTGATGCAGACTCCCTACGGAGCACTGATCAGCCTTATCGTAGGTATCACCAATATAATTCCTTTCTTTGGTCCTTATATCGGTGCCATACCTTCGCTGTTACTTGTATTTTTCGTAAATCCCGCAAGGCCTTCCAATTATATTTCCCTTTTGATTTTTATAATCCTGTTGCAGCAGTTTGACGGCAATATCTTAGGACCTAAGATTCTTGAAAATAAGACAGGTTTGGATGGTTTCTGGGTTATCTTTTCCATCACAATTTTCGGCGGCCTGTTCGGCATTTACGGTATGCTTATAGGCGTACCTGTCTTTGCGGTTATATATGCGGCCTTCAAGTCATATGTAAGCGTTAAGTTAAGAGAAAAGAAGCTCCCCGTAACCACGGCGGAATATATAGACCTTGCTGCCCTGGATGAAAACAGGAAGAAGCGTATATTTATTCCCGAATATAAAATGAAAAAAGCAGATCACGGAAAGAGCATATACGGCGCATTCTTTATGAACAAATACGACGAACACCTTCTCAACGATTCCTCTGTGGATGACGAATATCTCAACAAATATTATGAGAAGACGGGGGATTACAATAATGATGAACCGGAAGGGTCGTAATAAATTAAAATAGTTATTTATGTTTCTTCTTCCTTTGTTATTTAATCCAATAAACATCATAGGAGACTGAGAACCTACATAAAAAGAACCGGGATTAATCCGTTTTATAGTTGATTAATCTCGGTTTTGTTTTTTATAACACCCTCCTCAAACAAGTCCTTCGTAAACTTTGAATCCCCTAAAACATGTCATCGGAAAACGGTCCGATACCCCCCAAAAAATCGGACCATTTTAATAATAATTTAATACTTAAAAATATTGATAAAATGTTCACAATTCAATATAATGGAAAAAATGAGATTAATTTAACAATCCCATTTTAAGTTGGGAAAAAACAGACGGAGGAATAAGTATGGCACTTGTAGTAAAAGATCTTTTCAAAAAATATGGGGACAAAACCGTTGTGGACCATATCAGTTTTGAAATGTCAAAACCCGGAGTATATGCACTTCTTGGTACAAACGGTGCAGGTAAGTCCACATCCATCAGAATGATTTTGGATATGCTGGAAAAAGACGGAGGAGAAGTGATGTGGAATGGCGGCCCTCTTAATACCGCCACTTGCAATGTGGGCTATCTTGCAGAGGAGAGAGGTCTTTATCCCAAGTATTCACTTCTTGATCAGTTAAAGTATTTTGGCGAATTAAGAGGTGTTAAAGGAAAAGAGCTCTTAGACAAGATTGAATACTGGTCTGAAAAACTTGGAGTGGGAGAATATATTTATCCCGACAGATATGATGAAGCGGGTAATCTTTTGAATCCCAATGCTCCCAGAACCGTTAAGAAAAAGAAAAAAGATATGAGACCCGACCAGCTTTCAAAGGGTAATCAGCAGAAGATTCAGTTCCTTATCGCGATGCTTTCCGATCCCGAGCTTCTTGTTCTTGATGAGCCTTTTTCCGGTCTTGATCCCGTTAATACCGACATCCTTAAAAAGGTTGTAAGAGAGCAGATTGATGCGGGAAAATATATAATTATGTCCAGCCATCAGATGGAGGCTGTTGAGGAGTTCTGTACAGATATCACCATTCTTCATCGTTCAAAGGCAGTTGTTAACGGAAATCTTAATGATATCAAGAAATCCTACGGAAGAGTTAATCTTTACGTGAAAACAGAGACTGATATTTCTTCCTACGTTGATGCCTGCGGCATTAAGACGGAAACTGCCAAGGATAATGAGTATAAGCTTAAAGTAACCGGGGATGAGCAGGCAAACGCTCTTTTGAAATCTCTTGTAAACAACAATATCCCCGTTGTTAAATTCGAACTCAGTGAATTGTCTCTTCACGAGATTTTCGTCAGAGAGGTTGGTGACATTAGCGGTGAACAATAAAAATTCTTTATTCAGCCTTAAGGGCATGGGTAAAGTATTTAAATTTACCCTTGAACAATGTTTTAAATCCAAAACCTACAGATCCGCCCTTATCCTTATGGTGATTTTCGGTTTGCTCTACGGTCCTTTAACCTATTTTATCGCGCTTAAATCCTATGAGAGCGTTGAAAAAATCATGGCTCAGAAGGGATATGAAGGAAAAGCTGTTATTATGAATTATTCCGATTATCCTTTGGATGAAGCGGACATTAAAGATATTGATATTGAGGGCGGTCTTCCTGATTTTTCAATTGTTGACTGCAAGGGACAAAACCTCGACAAGGAAGCACTCAGTAAAGATGTCACAAATGATGAAGTTTTATATGTTATTACTTCCGAAGGCTATACAGTAAATATTGACGCTGTAACAAGCAAGGATACGGAGATTGATTCCGCAGGAGTTACGGGATTTCAGGCTGTTCTTTCAAATGTTATTACGGAAAACCTATATGATACCATAGGCTTTAATCCCGAAGACAGAGAATTGATTCAGACAGGATTGAATCTTGAAAGTACTGTGACTGAAGAAAAATACGATGAGATTCAGGGCCATGAGATATCTTCAAGACAGTACAGCACTCTCAGTAATGCGGTTACCATTATCGTATTCCTTATTATAACCCTTTCTTCAAGTTATATTTTCACTTCCGTAACGGAAGAGAAGCTTTCAAAGCTTGCAGAAACAATTATTTTAAGCGTAAGGCCTTTAGCCCTTCTTACCGGCAAAATCCTTGCTATGCTTTTATATACTGTTATAATGCTTGGGGCAACTTTTGCTGCAGCCAAAGTATCTTCCCTTCTTATAAAGTTTATTCCGGGATATAACAGTGAACTTGCCCTGGCATCCGGCAGTGCATTCAATCTTTCCGGTCTTTCAGCATCAGGTATTCCGGGAATAATAATATTTGTTCTTTGCCTTCTTATAGCCATTGCTTCATTTGGTGTATTTGCGGGAGTTCTGGCCGCAACAATATCGAAAGAAGAAGATATGCAATCCGGAATGGGCTCCCTTACAATTGTAATGCTTGTGGGATATTTGGTAGGCCTTTATCTTACCGATTCAAAGGTTTGCAATCTCATCGGAGCTTTTGTACCCCCTGTTTCATACTTCAGACTGGCTACAGGATATATATCCGGAAGAATCGGTATTGTAGAAGCTATTCTTGGAATCGGTATTCAGGTGATAATTCTTATTGCCCTTTGTCTTATCGCGGCAAAGACCTATCACAAATTCCTTTTGAGCGGAAATACCAAATCAGGCATCAAGAGTATTATTTCCATGATAAAAGAGAAATAGGGAGGAAGATATGTTTAAAGGATTCAAACAGGTATATAAGTTTACATTTTTAAACTATTTAAAAAATAAATCTTATATAGCCGTAACTTTAATAATAATGATTTTAGCATTGGCCCTTCCGGGAGTTATTTCTTATCTTGTAAATACATTCGACGATAAAGAAACACCTCCCAACACAGCCGAGAAAGTATATGTTGTAAACGAGATTACAGATAAGGATATCGATTACAGTATTCTTAATATGCTTTCTCTTCCCGAGGGATTCGTTAAGCCCGAATATGTGCCGGCTTCAAGCGTGGAAGAAGCCATTGACACTGCCGATGACGCAGGAGATAAAAGTCTTATCCTTCAAATTTACGAGTTGGACGAGTCCGTAAGCGCCAAGGTTATTATCCCCGAGAATTCAACGGCTACCAAAGACGATGCTTCGTCTATAAAGGATATTTTAAATGAGAACTCACCTGTATTTCTTTTCCTTGCAACAGGAAGAGATATATCGGATCTTGCAAAATTATCTGCAGGAGTATCCACCGGTACCTTTACAGCTGATAATTATGTAAAAGGAATCACCGATGATGATGCTGTGGATATGAACAATTCCGATATAAAGGGCACCATTAATATGGTTGTCGTTATGGTTACAGCGTTTTTGATCTACTTTTTCTGCTTAATGTACGGTAATTCCATCGCAAACAGCATGATAATGGAAAAGCAGTCAAAATTAATGGATATGATGCTGGTTTCCGTAAAGCCCGAATCCATGATATTGGGAAAATACCTGGGCATCTTCTCAGCGGCTTTACTTCAGGTTGGTCTTATAATAGCAGGTCTTTTCGGCGGTTTGTTTATTATGATGCAGACAACCATGAAAGACAAGGCCGATATGATAAACGGTATTTTAACAGCGGTTACAAGCGCAGGAATGCTTAAAATTGCAGGCATTATTTTAGCTATTGTTTGCCTGATAGTGGGATGCGCATTCTATTGCTCAATTTCCACCATAGGAGGCTCTATTTCCTCATCACGTGAAGGATTGGCCAAGAACCAGGCAATATTTATCCTTACGTTGGTTGCAAGCTTTTATGTGGTATTCTTTGGCGGAATGGCAACCCAGATGAAGGATTTCCCTGTTATATTGCAGCTTATCCCTCCCGTTTCCGCATTCCTTACCCCGGGAAGCCTGTTAACAGGTGTAATACCTCCTTACGTAGGTATTATATCCATTATCATAAGCCTCGTTGCAATAGCTCTTATTAACTTTATAGCGGGCAAATTGTATAAGATGGCATCTTTGTACAAGGGAGAGGAACTCACCCTTAAAACGGCCTTTAAACGCCTTAAGAAGCAGTAGGAGAGTTCAATTATATCCTAAATGCTGTAAACAGATATTTTGATAGCTAAATAGCATTAGATTTAAATTCTTATTAATATTCGGTTATCCATACCGGTACAGTTACCTGTAAATCACAAGATAACGTAACCGGCATGGATAACCGGTTTTTTGCTTTACGGGAAATTCCCGTTAACTCTATATGAAAAAATAATCCGCTTCGCAAAACGGTTATCTGCAACTCTGAGGCGTCAGGGCCGACATATTTGCACTCGGGCTCGCTTTCACTCCTTGTGTTTTGTAGCGGACGCTAAGCTCGTTTTTCGCTTTGCTCGAACTTGCTAAGCGCCGACGGAATAAAAAAGAAAATGAAAAAGCCGGAGAACATTTTGTCCTCCGGCTTTTTTCCCACCCAATACGATAAAATCTATTTCATTTTATAGTATGCATAATTTCCTGACCAGGGAAGAGTGCTTACTACATGCCAGCTTGAATCAACATCTTTGAATGAAAGGCCGATGCTGTTTCCAAGAACGCTCTTGGCAAGCTTTAACTCAATGTAGTTTGACTTGTATGTAACACTGATCTCTGCAGATGAAACCTTTGTCCAATTCCATGAAGAATCGTTCTTGGAATGTGAATAAAGTTTTCCTTTTTCTACCATGTAATCCATTCCTGCAAGGGGCCACTTGGAATCGATGTAACCGGTTGCAGCCTTGTTATCGGAATCAAGGAAGATTTCGCTGTTTCCGCCAAGATTTGTTCCGTCGATTCTCATGTAGAAATACTTGGAATCATTTGTAACCTTAACTGATAATGCACTCTGTGAAGTAGAAGAGGTTACTGCTGCAATGTTGTCCCAATTGATTGTTCCGGAAGTGCTTCCTGAACTTGAGCCTGAACCTGATCCTGAGCTTGATCCTGAACTTGAACTTGAACCTGAAGAGCTACTTGATCCTGATGAGCTTCCTGATACTTTAATCTTATCAAGAGCATACCAACCATCGGATCTCTTTCCTTTAATTGCAAGGTTGATTCCGGGATTTCCTGTAGCAGGATCGATAATAGCAACTACAAGTGTATATTCACCTGCGGTAACAGTGCTGGGAACGATAAGCTTTCCGCTTACTGACTTCTCTTCACCGGGAAGCCACTTTCTGATATCTTCAGTTAAAGTAGTATAAGTAACAACATCGTTTGAATTTGCAAGACCAAGTCTTACAGGCCACTGACGATAGAAGGGAGCAACACCCTTATTGGTCCACTTCATTGAAACGCTTACTTCGCTTCCGGGAGTAGCTGTATCAGAATGTGAAACACTCTTTAATACAAATCTGTAACCCATTTTAACCAAAAGCTTATTGATATAAGTCTGTGAAGCTTCGTTGCTTGCAGGACAGCAGGGTCCCAACCAGCTTGTGTGGCCAACTTCGAGCTGTCTTAAGGTCTCGTTGATTGTAGAGCTTGTAAGATACATTCCGGGATCTCCGTTAGCGAACTCACCACCGGAAGTAGCTGTTTTCCACCAATCCTTCATAGCAGGCTGTGGAATATCAACATCATCTGTGTAACCGTTATTAATCTGAGACATCCATCCCCAACCGCTTGCTTCAAGTGACTGCTTGTCACCGAACATATCATTGAAAAGTCCCATATTGTTGTTCTTAGCAAGAGTAGTAGGTCTTCTCATTGTAAGCTTTTCAGCTGAGAAATATGTAAGATAATCATTGATAATCTGTTCCTGAACCTTTTTGCCGGGGAAAACACCTGAAGGGCCGCCATCAGCCTTCTCATAAGGCCAACAATGCCATTCGCCCCAGTGACCAAGGCTTCCTAACTGAATGAAAGCGATTGAATCATCATTGTTATATCTGTTACCCAATGCTTTTATAGCAAGATTATGTCTCTCAAGGAGATAAGAATCTTCGTAGTTGGGAGAGAAGCCTTTACCTTCTGAACCGTAGTTGTAAGATGTTCCTTTGTTAGAACCCATTTTGTCATACAACCACTGAGGAATATCTTTATGAGAAGATGATCCGGGAAGATCCATATAAAATCTTATATTAATCTTAACGCCTTTGCTTCTCCAGTAATCAAAATTATTTGCCTTCTCAAATGAAGCGAAATCATAATTTCCTTTGGTAGGCTCAAAATCTTTCCAAAGAAGCTGAGCGTAAACCATTGAGTGAGGCTGAGAATAATCTTTTCTGGTAGCCATAGGGACCAATCCCATATACGGATTTGTTAAAACATCGCTAATTTCTGTTGGCTTATATGTATTGGTCGCAGCCTGAGCAACATTTACATTGTTGCCGAAAACGCAGCCGAAGATCAAAAACATAACCAACAATAACCCAATAGATCTTCTTTTCATTGAAATACCTCCTGCTTTGGTGATTGTTAATTGCTACACGGTTTACAAGTTGCAAAAATTATTCATATTTAACCCCACTGACGATATCATATAACAATATTGGTCATAAATCAACAAAAATTTACTCTGAAACCGTCTGTTTTTGTGCGATTTGTACTAATGTGCCAAAAACAGAATATGTTTTTGTGTAATATGTTTAAAAAATCTTTGTCGTAGCTCATCCTTTGTTACATATAAACCAAAAATTAAAACATATTGGAGTATTTAAACATTAATAAACAAAACAGATTAGAAATTAACTGACTTTTTTGTTCAATTCAAACTATAAAGCTTTTGTTGTATTTGCCGACAGTACTTTACACGACAGTACTTTCACAGTACTATCTATTCGATAAACTTGTCTTTTGCGAATAGTTATATTTCGCTTTTATCCCCTAAATCATCATTATCTACTTATATTTCACTTTCTTTATATTTATGAATGCCAATATACACATGTAAATCGGTGAATTTATTCTGAAACATCAATACATCAAAACATGAAATCGAAAAAACCAACAAGAAAATGCCCCGGGATATTTCACCCGGGGCTTAAGGTAACATAATATATATATTGTATTTTATTCTTTTTATTTAATATCAATATCCAGAGGCTTATCTATTTCCTTTCCTACATACCCGCCGTTTTTTCGTCTCTGCTTAACACATTCGGAAAGAAGGTATTCGATCTGACCGTTTATGGATCTGAAATCATCCTCAGCCCATCCGGCCAGTTCATTATATAAAGCCTCATTCAGCCTCAAGGGCACCTGTTTTTTGTCAGCCATAATTTACCAAAGGATCAATAAAGAGATCCGGAGTTTACAACAGGCTGAGCATCATGATTTCCGCAGAGAACAACAAGCAGGTTGGAAACCATATTGGCTTTACGTTCCTCATCAAGATTGACTATATCTTTTTCATTTAATTTATCGAGAGCCATCTCCACCATACCAACAGCGCCGTCTACAATCATCTTTCTTGCATCAATAATTGCCGAAGCCTGCTGTCTCTGAAGCATAACGGCTGCGATTTCGGGAGCGTATGCAAGGTAAGTTATTCTGGATTCGATTATCTCAATTCCTGCTTCACTTACTCTCTGCTGTATTTCGCCTTTAATACGCTCTGCTACTATCTCGCTGGAGCCTCTGAGTGAACCTTCGTCTGCCTGACCGTCCCCTGTGGTATCCACATTTTGAGCCACATCATAAGGATAAATTCTTACAATATTTCTAAGTGCCGCATCACACTGAAGTGAAAGGAATTCTTTGTAATTGTCTACGTTAAAAGCTGCCTTTGCGGTATCTACGATTCTCCAGGTTACGGCAATTCCGATCTCAACGGGATTTCCGAGGCAGTCATTAATCTTCTGTCTTGAATTGTTAAGGGTCATAATCTTGAGAGACATCTTTTTGGAGTATGCATCCATAGTTATATCTCCCGTCTGACCGGCAAACTGAATTCCCTTAGTATTTACATCTTGGCTTTGATTAAGCTTTGTGTTGGCTGCGGGATTTACTCCTGTACAAAAAGGATTTACCCAATAAAAGCCCTCTCCTTTAAGTGTTCCTATATACTTACCGAAAAGTGTAAGAACCAATGCTTCCTGAGGCTTCAATATCTTAAGACCAAGAAGAATTATCCAGGAAACGGATGCAAATATTATACATACCACTAACAAGGTAACATAAAGCCCCATAGGCTCTCTTCCCGTATCAAGACTGACACCTGCAAATACAATACCCACTATGGAAACAGCAAGTGAAACCAAATAAATTAAAATAACAGACAACCCGTTTTTCTTCGCATTTAATAATTTTTCATCCATATTTTCAAATCTCCTTTCAAATTGTTTTGATATTATTATGATATCATATTGAATCATTTTGTCAATTATTTGTTTTTTATGATATACTTGATTTTGGTGTTTTTTACAGAAGCCAAATATATCCAAATTTAAAGCAAGTATAATCAACAAAGGGCAAAATAATATATGCTATACTCTTTACGTATTGGGTAACGGTAAATTATTCATTTGTGAATGGTTTATCAGCAAAAACGGAGGTATCATATGAAAGGAAAATTTGTCAAGAAACTGATGATTCTGGGGCTTTCGGCATCCATGATGATAACGAACGCTCCCCTTATCTCTTCCATGAGCGTTGTAAAAGCCGCTGAAACAGGCAATATTGTCTCATGGCACGAGAATACTACATATTCCGCCCAGGATGTTGTAAAATATAAAGGCAATACATACAGATGCGTGATAGGCCATTATTCTTTGAGTAATTGGACGCCGGATAGCTGCGCAGCTTTATGGGTAAAGACCGGAAGTTATTCTATTAATGAGAATCCTACTCCCGATCCCACTTTGGCGCCGACTTTAAATCCCACATTGCCACCCACCATGGCGCCTACACCGCAAAAGACTCCGGATTCCACTCCCCAGGTAACTCCCACAATGGAAGTGATTCCTACCGCTACTGTATTTATACCTTCTCCCACCGAGAATGCTACTCCCGAAATTTCCACTCCTTCTTCGAATCCCGAAGAAACACCGGGAATTACATATCCCGAATGGACTGAGGGTAAAACATATAATATTGGAGACTGTGTTCAATATAAATCCAAAACCTACAGATGTATTGTTACTCATTTAGCTTATGTGGGCGCAAACTGGTCGCCCGACATCTCA
>JAILPU010000079.1 GCA_024699395.1 Lachnospiraceae bacterium
ATCATTCCCACACCGATCTTTAAGGAATCATGGGTTGTAAACCTGCAAAGCTTTGCCATTATACCGCATCCTATGATCTTACATATAATAGCGACAAAGACAAACAAAAGGGAAAATATTATAATCTCCTTATTTATGTTATCAATACTTGTCTTAAGTCCTATACTTGCAAAGAAAACAGGACCGAACAACATGTAGGAATTAACATCCATCTTGCTTGCTATATAATCGGAATCCTGAAGGGAACAAAGAATTATTCCCGCTACATATGCTCCGGTAATATCCGCAATACCAAAAACTACTTCCGCAAGATAGGCAAATACAAAGCAGATGGCAAGTCCCAGAATGGGAATTCTTCTGGTGTGTGGGTGTCTAAGATCCACATTTTTAAATATCTTATAGAGAACAAATCCCACAACCAATGCGAAAACAAAGAATAAAACTGTGCTTCCCACTATTTTAACAGGATTGGAATCAGGATCCTTTAATCCTATTACAAAGGTAAGTACCACAATTCCTATAACGTCATCAATTATTGCGGCGCTTAAAATGGTGGTTCCCACTTCACCCTTTAATTTGCCCAGTTCTTTTAAGGCCTGAACCGTTATACTAACACTTGTTGCCGTCATTATCACACCGATAAATACAGCTGAGTAAAAGTCCTCTCTCATAAAGGGAGTTACATGATAAAAGGCCATATACAGTATTGTTCCTCCCACGAGAGGGACAAATACACCTGAAAGGGCTATAAAAAATGCTTTCACTCCGGTCTTCATAAGGTCTCTTAAATTGGTTTCAAGACCTGCGGAAAACATTAGAAGTATTACTCCTATCTCCGCCATCTGGGAAAGAAAATCTGTCTGCTGTACAATACCAAGAATACTGGGTCCTATCAAAAGTCCGGCTATGATTTCACCCACTACCTGAGGAGCTTTAAGCTTTCTGGCCAAAAGTCCGAAAAATTTGGAAAAAACCATAATAATGGCAAGATCGAGAAATATACCATAATCGTTCATAATATCACCCTTTCTTTCACGTTCAAGTTCCCCCCAGGTAAACCGGAGGGAACTGTTTTAATTATCATTCATTTTTTGAGCTGCATCTTCGACGTTATCGAATTCCTCTGTTCCGTCAGAGATTTTTTCTCTTACTTTGGCTATCTTTGCTACCTTGACGCCCTTATCCAGATTTATAAGTTTAACACCCTGAGTGATTCTTCCAAGCTCGGAGACATCTCCCATTCTTATCTGGATTATTGTACCGCAATCGGTTATCATAAGTATCTCATGATCGTCATTTACTGCTTTTACTCCCACAAGATCCCCTTTCTTATCTGTTATCTTATAGCACTTAACACCCTTTCCTCCACGGTTCTGAACATTGAACTCATCTATTGAAGTTCTCTTACCCATACCGTTTTCGGAAACTATAAGAAGGGAATTACCCTGACTCTTTAACTGCATTCCCACGATTTCATCACCGGGATTGAGGTTCATACCTCTTACACCCATACTGGTTCTTCCCGTTGCCCTGACATCGCTTTCCTTAAATCTTATACACATTCCCTGTTTTGTAACAAAGAAAAGATCCTCGGTGGGAACCGTTGTCTTAACCTCTATAAGTTCATCATCGTCGTTAAGGTTAATGGACACAAGACCGTTTTTACGGATATTTGCAAATTCTGACAGTGGTGTCTTTTTAACGGTACCGCATTTTGTTACCATAAACATATTCTTTCCGCTGTCATAATCGCTTATGGGTATCATCGCAGTGATCTTCTCGCCGGGATTAAGCTGAAGAAGATTAATAATAGCTGTTCCTCTGGCTGTTCTTGAGGCCTCGGGAATTTCATACGCCTTTAATCTGTATACCCTTCCCTTATTGGTAAAGAAGTTAAGGTAATCATGGGTACTCATCATAAGAAGATCTTCGATATAATCCTCATCGATGGTCTGCATACCCTTTATTCCCTTACCTCCCCTGTTCTGGGATTTGAAATTATCAATAGTCATTCTCTTGACATAGCCGAGACTTGTCATGGCTATTATTGTATTTTCTCTGGGAATAAGATCCTCGGTATTTATCTCGGACTCATCAATACCTATGCTGCTTCTTCTCTCATCACCGTATTTATCTGCAATTTCAGTAATCTCTTCTTTAATAACACCAAGGAGAACCTTTTCATCTCCCAGGATTGCTTTAAGTTCAGCTATTTTCTTAACCAGCTCTTCGTGTTCGTCACTGAGCTTTTCTCTTTCCAAACCGGTAAGAGCTCTCAGTCTCATGTCCACAATGGCCTGAGCCTGTGCATCACTGAATCCGAAGCGGCCTATAAGATTTTCCTTGGCTTCTGCAGTATTACTGCTTCCTCTGATTATGGTTATTATCTCATCGATAACATCAAGAGCTTTTAACAAGCCCTGAAGGATATGGTCTCTTTCTTCCGCTTTATTGAGATCGTATCTTGTCCTTCTGGTTACAACCTCTTCCTGATGCTTTAAATAATACTTAAGCATATCCAGAAGATTCATTATCTTGGGCTCATTATTTACAAGAGCCAGCATTATAACACCGAAGGTGTCCTGTAACTGTGTATGTTTGTAAAGCTTATTGAGAATGATATTGGGATTTGCGTCCTTCCTGAGCTCGATAACTACTCTTACGCCTTCTCTGTTGGACTCATCCCTGATATCTGTTATTCCGTCTATCTTTTTTAACTTAACAAGCTCCGCAATCTTAATAATAAGATTGGCCTTATTTACCATATAAGGGAGCTCTGTAGCTATTATCTGGCATTTTCCGTTGGGAAGAGTCTCGATATTGGTAACAGCTCTTACTCTTACCTTACCGCGGCCTGTTCTGTAGGCATCTTCACAGCCTCTTGTTCCCATTATCATTCCCCCTGTGGGGAAATCGGGAGCCTTTACTATTCCTATTACTTCATCAAGCTCTGTTTCTCTGTCTTTATCAACTTTGTTGTCGATTATTTTTACAACCGCTTTAACAACTTCTTTTAAATTGTGGGGAGGTATGTTGGTAGCCATACCTACGGCGATACCGGTGGTACCGTTTACAAGAAGATTGGGATAACGGCTGGGAAGTACAACAGGCTCTTTTTCCGTCTCATCAAAGTTGGGAACAAAATCAACCGTATCTTTGTTGATATCGGAAAGAAGTTCCATTGAAATCTTTGAAAGTCTTGCCTCGGTGTATCGCATTGCAGCGGCACCGTCACCGTCCATGGAACCAAAGTTTCCGTGACCGTCCACAAGAGGATATCTTGTATTCCAGTCCTGAGCCATATTTACAAGAGCACCGTAAATGGAACTGTCACCGTGGGGATGGTATTTACCCATTGTATCACCCACGATACGGGCACTCTTTCTGTGAGGCTTATCGGGACCGTTATTAAGCTCTATCATTGAATAAAGGACACGCCTCTGAACAGGCTTCAAACCGTCCCTTACATCAGGAAGTGCTCTGGATGCTATAACACTCATAGCATAGTCGATATAAAAGGTTCTCATTCTTTCATTAAGATCAACTTCCTGAATCTTATCAAATATATTTTCTTCCATTTTTCCTCCGCAGAAAAATCAAATATCCGTCAGAAAATGTCTATATTCTTAACGTACTTGGCATTTTCCTCAATAAATTCTCTTCTGGGCTCCACTTCATCACCCATAAGTGTTGAAAATGTGAGATCCAGTTCGGACTCAGCTTCCTCATCCAGATTAACCTTAAGAAGTATTCTTCTGGCAGGGTCCATGGTGGTTTCCCAAAGCTGTTCCGCATCCATCTCACCAAGACCTTTGTAACGCTGTATCTTGTTATTCTGGTCTCTTCCCACTTCCTTAAGTATGCTGTCAAGCTCCTCGTCGGAATATGCATACCAGACTTTTTTATTCTTCTCAAGTTTATACAGAGGGGGCTTTGCAAGGAAAACATGACCCTGCTTTATAAGCTCCGGCATAAATCTGTAAATAAATGTAAGTAAGAGAGTACTGATATGAGCTCCGTCAACATCGGCATCAGTCATAAGAATAATCTTATTGTAACGAAGTTTTGAAATATCAAAATCATCCTGAATACCTGTTCCGAAAGCGGTTATCATGGCCTTGATCTCATTGTTTCCGAATACCTTGTCAAGGCGTGCCTTCTCAACATTAAGGATTTTTCCTCTCAAAGGAAGAATAGCCTGAGTACTTCTGCTTCTTGCAGTCTTTGCGCTTCCTCCCGCGGAGTCTCCCTCGACTATGTAGATTTCACATTTCTTGGGATCCTTATCCGAACAATCCGCAAGCTTTCCGGGAAGACCGCTTCCCTCAAGAGCTGATTTTCTTCTTGTAAGATCTCTTGCTTTTCTCGCTGCATCCCTTGCTCTCTGAGCAAGTATGGATTTTTCACAGATGGACCTGGCAACCAAAGGATTCTGCTCAAGATAATATGTAAGATTTTCACTTACAATACCGTCAACAGCTCCTCTTGCTTCACTGTTACCCAGCTTTTGCTTGGTCTGACCCTCAAACTGAGGATCCTCTATCTTAACACTTATTATTGCGGTAAGACCTTCTCTTATATCATCACCCGAAAGATTAGGCTCGGAATCCTTTAATATCTTATTGGCTCTTGCATAATCGTTAAAGGTTTTTGTTATGGCATTTCTGAATCCCTGAAGATGAGTTCCGCCCTCTGGGGTGTTAATATTATTAACAAAAGTTATAACACTCTCATTAAAGGAATCATTGTGCTGGAAGGAAACTTCAACATAAACTCCGTTCCTTGATCCCTCAAAGTAAAGAATATCATCGTAAAGAGGTTTCTTACTCTTATTCAGGTAGGCGACAAATTCTTTGATACCGCCTTCAAAGCAGAATTCCATAACCCTGGGTTTGAATTCTTCTGTTGTTTCCTCTTTTTTCTTTTCAGGTTCCTCTTTTATTTCATCAACATTTTCATTTGAAATATCATCTTCCTTAAGAGGTTCGTCTGCTCTCTCCAATAACTTACTGATCATTGCAGCCTCATGACCTCTGTTGGCGGATTCCATATTTCTCTCATCCCTTAAAATGATCTTAAGACCCTTTGTAAGGAATGCCATTTCTCTCATACGTCTTTTTAAAACATCAAAATCGAATTCAACGGTTTCGGTGAATATCTCTTTATCCGGTAAGAATGTAACCTTTGTACCGGTTTTTTCAATATCACATTCACCCACCTGCTTAAGAGAATAAATTACTTTTCCTCTCTCATAACGCTGTCTGTAAATTTTTCCATCGGTAAAAATCTCTACCTCAAGCCACTGAGAAAGAGCATTAACAACAGACGCACCTACACCGTGAAGTCCTCCGGATACTTTGTATCCTCCTCCGCCGAACTTACCGCCGGCATGAAGAATGGTAAATACAACTTCAACAGCAGGGATTCCCGCTTTATGATTGATACCTATGGGAATACCTCGTCCGTTATCTATAACTGTTATGGAATTATCTTTGTGTATGGTGACATCTATGGTATCACAATAACCTGCAAGAGCTTCATCCACAGAATTATCAACTATCTCATATACAAGATGATGAAGACCTCTGCTTGCGGTTGTTCCGATATACATTCCAGGTCTTTTTCTTACTGCCTCAAGTCCCTCGAGAATCTGTATCTGATCGGCGCCGTATTCATTTTCCACTGAAGTGTTGTTTAAATTTTCTTCACTCATTACTTCCGGTTTTCTCCTCATTTAAGCATTGTACGTTTCCTGCTTCAACCTTAAAGACCTTGTCATACTCAAATCTTCTGTTTACAAAATCCTCAAGTCCCGTACATGTTATTATGGTCTGAATGTCACCTATACTGTCCAAGAGATAATCCTGCCTGTTCTTGTCAAGTTCGCTTAAGACATCATCAAGTAACAGTATCGGTGTATGCTTTGTTATTTTCTTTACCAGCTCTATCTCTGAAAGCTTTAATGACAAAGCTGCAGTCCTTTGCTGTCCCTGGGAACCGTATTTTCTGATGTCTATACCGTTTGCATAGAATGAAAAATCATCTCTGTGGGGACCCACGCAGGTTATCTTGGATCTTATATCTCTTTCTTTACTTGCATTAAGAGCTTTTTCAAAATCATCTATCTCCACATTGGGCTCGTATTTTATAACCAGCTCTTCCTTTCCTCCGGAAAGCTTTTTGTGGATATCATAAATAATTTCATTTAACTGATCTGTAAAAAGCTTACGCTTTTCAATTATCTTACTTCCGTAGGAAACCAGCTGGATATCCCATATCTTTAAGGTTTCCTTTAATTCCGGTTTAAAATTGATATCTCTTAAAAGTGTATTTCTCTGGGTAACTATCTTGTTGTAATTGTTAAGATTGTAAATATAAAAATTATCAAGCTGACATAATTCCATATCCACAAATCTTCTTCTCTCTGCAGGAGAGTCTTTTATAATATAAAGATCCTCGGGAGAAAAAAATACAACGTTTGTTATACCTATAAGTTCCGCAGCCTTTTTAATTTTTTGGCCGTCTATGGCAACGCCCTTTGACTTGTTTTTTCTGAGATGCATATCGATTCTTGTATCGATACCGTCTTTTTCTATATAAGTTCTTATATGGGCTTCTTCTTTGTTGAAATTAATGATTTCTTTGTCTTTACTTGATTTATGTGACTTGGTAGTTGACGCAACATATATTGCTTCAAGAATATTGGTCTTACCCTGGGCATTGTCCCCAAATAAAATATTGATTCCTTTACTGAAATTAATATTTACATTCTCGTAATTTCTGTAATTTAAAAGCTCTAAGGATTTAAGTATCATTTTGTCATCCGTTTCTGTCAGTCGATCTTCAAAGTATTGTTGTCATATTCAACAATATCTCCCTTAACAAGCTTCTTACCTCTCATGGTACAAACGGATCCGTTAACCTTAACTTTTCCTTCGGTTATCTCATATTTGGCATCCACGCCTGACTCAACTAAACCAGCCGCTTTAAGCGCCTGGCCCAGTTTTATATATTCATCTTTAATCTTAAAATTCTGCATATCAGATCCACTTAATCGTTTTTAATATTTACAGGAAGAACAACATAAATGTAGCTTTCATCCTCATCTTTTATAAAGCAGGGTGACTTTGAATTAAGCATATATAATCCAACCTTCTCGTCATCTATAACTTTCAAAGCATCCATTACGAACTTGGGATTAAAGCCTATAACAATATCCTTACCTGTCTTTTCGGCCTCAATATCCTCATCCATTTTACCGAGATCTGAATTAATGCTTAATCTTATGCTGTTTTCACCGGTACTGATAACAATGGGTTTCTTGCTTCCTTCTTTCACAAGAAGAACAGCTCTGTCAATGGAATCCATTAACATCTTGTTGTTAACTG
>JAILPU010000099.1 GCA_024699395.1 Lachnospiraceae bacterium
TATGACACCAATACACCTCAGCTCTATGACGCCAATACACCTCAGCTCTATGACGCCAATACACCTCAGTTCTATGACACCAGTACACCTCAGTTCTATAACACCAATACACCTCAGCTCTATGACGCCAATACACCTCAGCTCTATGACGCCAATACACCTCAGCTCTATGACGCCAATACACCTCAGTTCTTGTAAACATGCGCTTCTTCTGATACTATATTAAGCGTCAGACTAAATCGATGCAGACTTTTTTAAGTATCGGCTCATTTGACTCTCAAGTATTTATTGCATGGAATAATAAATACTGTTTGGGCACCGCTAAAGAAGCTGCAAAATTTGAATTTGTAAAAATCATTTTTAATAAAAAGTATACGCACCGGGAAAGGCACCGATTAATCCCCCTGTCTTTCCTGATAAATGAGAAATGCCCCGGAAAGGAACAGAATATGTGGATTGCAGATAACTGGAAAGATTATGAGGTTTTGGATACAGGTGACGGCGAAAAGCTGGAAAGATGGGGTGAATACCGTCTAGTCCGTCCGGATCCCCAGGTTATATGGACCTCCGATCATACTAATAAAAACTGGAAATCAGCCGACGGTCATTATCACAGAAGCGCAAAGGGTGGCGGAAACTGGGACTTTAAAAAAGATATAGGTGAGTGGACCATCGATTATAAACTCAATTCCCTGGGTGATAAGAAAAAGCCCCTCACCTTCAGATTAAAACCCTTTGCCTTTAAGCATACCGGTCTCTTTCCCGAGCAGGCGGTTAACTGGGAATGGTTTTCCGGATTAATCTCCAAAGAAAAAGAGAAGGCCCCAAACAAAGATATTAAAATTCTCAACCTCTTTGCATATACAGGCGGTGCCACTCTTGCGGCTGCAGCAGCGGGCGCAAATGTCACTCACGTAGATGCCTCAAAAGGAATGGTGGGCTGGGCCAAAGAAAATGCCGCAGAAAGCGGTCTCGAGCAGGCACCCATCAGATGGCTGGTAGACGACTGCGTTAAATTCGTGGAAAGAGAAATAAGACGCGGTAACAAGTACGACGGAATAATCATGGACCCTCCCTCCTACGGAAGAGGCCCCAAGGGAGAAATTTGGAAAATCGAAGAAAGCATCTGGCCTTTTGTCAATCTTACAGCAGAGCTTTTATCCGACAATCCTCTCTTTTTCCTTATCAATTCCTACACAACGGGACTCCAGCCCGCAGTATTGACATATATGCTGTCAATGGCCGTTCAAAAAAAACACGGAGGCAAAGTTGAATCCGAAGAAATCGGCCTCCCCGTTACAGAGACCAAGCTTATCCTCCCCTGCGGAGCAAGCGGACGCTGGACATCTTAATTTATTAATTATTAAAAATGAAGCATGTTGCTCAAGTGCAATTTCACTGAATCGCTGTCAGGCAACGGATATCCTGCTCATATGGTTTTATTAATTTACATTTACTGATTATTATCATATACAGAATATAATTACATCAAAGAAACGACATTAGCCAACAGCCAATGTCGTTTCTTTCACGTTTAACCATATTCATTATTTCGCATACATGTCTGATGACATACGGACAAACACGTCGTTTTATATACAGAATCCCACTTCAAAAACGGTTCAAATATAACGCTTTGCAATACACAGGCAACCGATTCACCTTACAGGAAGAGGTCGTCGTCATCCTCTTCTCTCTCGTCAGCATGCTCTTCAAGATATTTGTTGACAAGACTGTGTATATATTCCAGGTCGCACATAAGCTTATCATGTCTTTCGCTTACGTATGCATAATCCCCTTCTTTACTCTTCATTTCCATATCTTCGGCAAATTTACCGAGGCCGAGCGCACCTATGGTACGGGAATTACTCTTCAAGGAATGAACAAGCACTGCGTAGTTGGGCATATCCTTGGATTTGATATATTCATCCATCTTCGCCCTGTTCTCCGTCGTCTCTTCGATATAGATATCAAGGGTTTCAAGATAGAAAGGAACCTGATTGAGAGCGAATTCCAAACCATGCTCCACATTAAGATCCATAGGTATTCCATCGTACTGGGTATCGTGTTCCATATCGCTTCCTCCCTTTTTATCTTCTTTTTCTTCCGGGGAATCATCTGATGAAGTTTCCTCGAATTTACTGCTATTCTTTCTGCTACTGAAATCCAGTATTTTCACCCCGTTTTCCTCTACCATTACATCGGAAACAAGAGAGCTTATTTTATCTTTTCTTTCGGATGTTGCTGCGGTTTCCAAATCCTCCCCGCTTGGAATAAAGGAATCAGTTACATCGCTATCCAAAGTTTCACCGGGCGGTGTGCCTGCTTCGTCAGGTTTAACATCAGGCTTTTCTTCCTTAACGCTCTTTGCAGCCTCTTTTTTGCCACTCTCGGTAGACACTTCCTTAACATCCTGCTTTTTTTCTTCCTTAGGAGGTTCAGCTTTTTCGGAAGACTTTGTTTCCTTCGCCGGTGATGAAGATGCCCCCGAAGCTTCAGATCCGAACTTCATGAAATCCGCCAGGAACCTTCGTAGTATCTCTTCAAGACTCTGAATCTTAATGGGCTTGGGAACATATTCGGAGAATCCCCAGTCAAGATACTGCTTTTTTACACCATGCATTGCATTTGCAGTAAGGGCCACAACCGGTGCATCAAATTCGGGATCTTCTCTGAGTCTCCAAAGAGTTTCAACACCATCCATCTCAGGCATCATATGATCCAAAAGCACAAGGTTGTAAGTGTTTTCCCGTGCAAGCTTTAATGCCTGCTGTCCGCTGAGGGCCAAATCCAAAGTTACCTTGTAGGGAGCCAGCAAACCTTTAACCACTTTAAGGTTCATCTTGTTATCGTCAACAGCAAGAACCCTTGCTCCCTCAAATACAGGTCTTACCTGCTTTTCTTCGGCAGATGTTGAATTAATATCCTCCATCTCTTTATTTTGCCGGTTTACTGCCGTACCGTACATGGGAGCATCGTTTATTATCTTCTGTGAAAGAGTAACGGTAAATACGCTACCTACTCCGTAAGTACTCTCTACGGAAATATTACCGTGCATAAGATCGATAAGATTCTTGGTAATGGGAAGTCCAAGGCCCGTTCCTTCCTGAGTCCTGTACTTATCCATCTCAACTCTGCTGAATCTGTCAAAGATGGTTACCAGATTTTCCTGCCTGATACCCTGACCGGTATCGGCAACGGATATGGTAAACAGTGCCGAGTCACCTACATGTTTCCAGTTTATGGAAAGCTTGATATAACCATCATTTGTAAACTTAACCGCATTACCCAAAAGATTAATAAGTATCTGTTTAACACGGACTTCATCACCGTATAACATATTGGGAATGCTCTTATCTATTTCCTGTCTGAACTCAACGTTCTTTTCCCTGAGTCTAAACTGAATAATAGTTACAACATCGTGGATAAGGGATGAAAACTGGTAGGTTGAGGGCGACAGTTTCATGGAGCCTGATTCTATCTTGGAGAAATCCAACAAATCGTTGACTATGGCCAAGAGCACGTTACTGGAGTTAAATATATCCTGAATATGCACTCTGACATTGGCAGGCATATCCTCCCTCAAAGCGATTCTCGACATACCTATTATGGCATTCATGGGAGTACGAAGCTCATGAGACATATTGGCCAAAAAGTCTGTCTTAACCATGTTGGCCTTCTCAGCTTCCACCTTCATAATCTCCATGCTGAGGCGCTGATCTTCACTCTTAACCAGTTCATGACGGTAAACCCACATAAGGAAACCTACCAGCATTGCCACACCGCCAATGCAGAAGAACATGGAAATTACATGGAACTTATGAGCACTCATATCCGATATGTTTCCAAGTCTGCCGACGACCGGTGCTTTGGCAATAATCAAAGCGCTTACGATTCCATCAAAGATAATTTGAAGTATCAGCAGATTCCTTCGTTTTTTACCTTCCAAGCAAAGGACTACCATCATCACGGTAAAAACAAACCAAAATCCTATTCCGCTTTCAAATCCTCCGCCCACGATAAATGCTCCCGGTGAGAAAATACATCCTGCCATAAAGCATTCCAGCGTCACGCATTTATTAAATTTGCCCTTCCAAT
>JAILPU010000127.1 GCA_024699395.1 Lachnospiraceae bacterium
TTCGGAAATTTATTTTTCCAAGGTAGAGCTAGCGGAGAAATCGACTTTGGCCATTCATTTTGACTTTCTGATTACTTCATATTCCGGGGAAATATTGCCGCCAAAATAATAATAATCCACAAGAAAAGAATCTTTATTATATGTAAGACCATAGTGGTCGCAGAGATAATCTATATCTTTAGGGTATGCACCCTCTAAGCTGTAGCACTCTGTTATGCCCCTTTGAACGGCAGCTTTAAGCTGTTCATCTTCTTTTTCGTAGGTGGTCTTTTCAACATTTGCGACCCCCTTAACGAAAAGAGAGAAGAGAACCACGAAAGCTGCAGCGGACAATATGGGCATAATAGGAAGTTTTGAACGGTTTTTGGGATTGAATCTGTTCATGGTAACCTTTCTTTAATTATCCAATATTCGACATAATGCTCATAAGGGGAAGGATAACGGATAAAAGGATAAGCCCAACGATAAGGGAAAGGATAATAACAAGTGTGGGCTCCAAAACGGAAACGATTCGTCTTATGGAATCATCACTTTCTTTCTCGTATCCTTTAGCAATCTTGGTGAGCACCATATCGGTCTTACCGCTTTTAATACCCACCGCTATCATCTCGGAAAAAAGATTATTGAAAATTCCCGAAGCGTTCAGTGACTCGGAAAGGTTGGAACCGGTCTTTAAGTGATTGCAGCATTCGTCTATTTTGCGGGAAAGGGAATCATTCTCCACAAGACTTTTAATCATATCAAGACTGAAATATGTGTCCATTCCGCTGGTAAGGCAAAGGGCAAGGCTTGAAGCAAAACGCTCGCAGGCCACTGCATTCATAAATCCCTTTGTCAAAGGGAAAACTGCCATAAACTTTTTAAGAGCACGCTGTCCCCTTTTGGTCTTTACGCAGAATAGCATTCCGAAAAGCATTATAAGAAGAACAATAAGAAGAAACAGGGAATACTTTTCCATTACCCTTCCAAGGTTGAGAAGATGTGCGGCTATACCTGACATGTGGCTTCCCAGCTCGTTGAAGACTCTTTCAAAAACAGGCATAACCTTTGTTATAAGGACAAAGATAACCGCAAGCATCATCATTATCATAACGAAGGGATAGAGAGTTGCGTTTTTAATGCTTTCATATATAAGGTCTTCTTTTTCATAATAATCCGACAGAGCAAAGAGACAGTTATCTAAGTTACCGGATTCCTCACCCAGCCTTATGGTATTGACTACATAGGGAGGAAAGCATTCCACCTGGGCAAGGGCTTTGTGAAAATGAAGTTTTTGCTCGTCACCTTTTAAAATATTGTTGAGTATCTGACGTCCGGATTCGCTTTTGTTTGATTTGCACATTACCCTCATGGACTCATAGGGGGTGATACCTGCCTGTATAAGCATTGCTGCCTCACTGCAGAAGGAAGCGATCTCTTTGTTGGAAAGCATCTTGTGTTCGGTCATGATAAGTACCTTTCTTTATCATCAGAAGATTTTGCTGACGGTATAATTGGAACCGTCGCCTATAAATTTTTTGAGCTTTGAGGAATCCATATTGGCACCGAAGGTGGGATCCACAAGGCTCCAGCTGTTGCCGTCAAATTCTATTATGCCGTTTATCCATCCCTTTTCGGCGGTATAGACGCTTATCCATGCATGGTATGCATCATTGGCATAACCCACTTCAAGGCGGGTGGGAATCATGTGACATCTTAGCATGGCGGCCATAAGAGAAGCGTAATCCAGACATATTCCTTTCCCGGTTGAAAGGGTTTTGTCCGGTTCGGGAAGATACCCTGTGGGAGGGGAACTTGCCAGCTCGTAATCGTATTTTATATTTTTGGTGACATAATCATATATTACTGAAACAATCTCCAATTCTCCGGTACAGCTTGAAGAAAGCTCGTTACTCTTTTGAACGGAAGCGGATTTTTCGTCAAAGGAGACGAATTGATTGGGGAAAAGAGCGGGGCCGAATTCGTCTTTGAGCTTGACCTCGAAAGAACCGAAAAGGCAGGAGATGTAGTCATTACCTTTAATATTTTCATAGACGTTAACGGTGTAGTTTCCGTCTCCGTCGGTGAGAGGGAATGTGTCAAATTCTTCTTTAAAAAGATCGTAGGTGTAGGTTAATCCTCCGGGAGTTTCCAGACGCAATTTTACTTTGGGAGAAGAACCTGAATATTTGGCCGTAAAATACCCTTCGCCGGAGTTTGAATAATCTATGACAGCCTTGTCATTTTCAAACACCAGAGTATTGGGTGATTCAGGAATCATAATCCGGATATCCTTGCCCGGATATTTGTCTTCGGACTGCTCTGTCTCATGGCCGGATAAGCCGGCGTCTGACGGCCAAGTGGAGGATGAACTTGTCAATGGTACGGAATCCGCACCGGAATCTGACAGGTTGCCGAACTCTTTGGAAGAGTTATCTTCACCGCAACCTCCCGACACACACATTATCATGAGAAAGAGCCCTAAATAAAAGCTCTTCTTCATATACGTACTCCCCAACGTTTGGTGTGTAAATACTTAAAGCTTTGATGTCATTATACCATTTTTTCGGTAAGGTATCAGCAAAACTTGAAAAAACAAATTAGGATGTTTATAATGTAGAAGCATTTGAAATTATACTTTGGAGGCGGATATGAGAGTATTGGTTACCGGCGTTAAAGGCCAGCTTGGATATGATGTTGTAAGGGAACTTGAAAAAAGAGATATAACGGCTGTGGGAGTTGATATTGAAGAGATGGATATAACCGACAGCGCTTCTGTTGATAAGGTTATCACCGAGAGCAATGTGGATGCGGTTATTCATTGTGCAGCCTACACTGCGGTGGACGCCGCTGAGGAAAACGAGGCTGTGTGCCGTAAGATTAACGTGGAAGGCACAGGCAATATAGCCAAGGTCTGCAAAAAACTGGATATAAAGATGATATATATAAGTACGGATTATGTTTTTAACGGTAATGGTGAGAGACCCTGGGAGCCTGATGATGAAACAGATCCCGTGAGCGTATACGGAACTACCAAGAGAGACGGTGAGCTTCAGGTCACATCTGTTCTTGATAAGTATTTTATAGTAAGGATTGCGTGGGTATTCGGAATAAACGGAAAGAATTTTGTTAAGACCATGCTTTCTCTTGCCGAAAACCATGATACTTTAAGAGTTGTAAACGATCAGTTCGGTTCTCCTACCTATACATATGATCTCTCAAGACTTTTGGTGGATATGATTTTGACGGAAAAATACGGAATCTATCATGCCACCAACGAGGGAATGATTTCCTGGTATGATTTTGCCTGTGCTATTTTTAAAGCTGCGGGCAAAAACGTTAATGTAATCCCTGTATCTTCAGAAGAATATGGCGCAAAGGCCAACAGACCTCATAACAGCCGCCTCAGCAAAGAAAAATTGGTGAAAGCAGGATTTGAACTTCTGCCTCCCTGGGAGGACGCTCTTGAAAGATACATAGGAGAGCTGGGATTAAATAATTGATTGCAGATGACCGGATTCAGTTGGATAGGAAGAGACTAAATCCGGCGTTTGTAAAAGTTTAAGAAAAAACAATTAGTGACAAAGTCTGTGAAACTTTGATATTTTATATATCCGTGTGGGTCTTGGTGCATAACCGAAAAAACATAACATAAAATTACAAATTAGGCTTGAAAACCGAGTTGCAGCGGAGCACCATTTTGACAGACGGACAGATAGATAGACAGACAGGGATAATTAGCGTTTGGTATAAAAATATATTGATTTGATTACGAGCATGTGCCTCTTGTAGGTATGTGCTTTTTTCGTGCTTTGTACGAACTTTAGGAGGGGCGATTATATGTAATTGCACACACATCTGTTGAAATGCAAGAAGAAGTTGAAGGAATACAAGAACATAGTAATCATGACGTTATTTTTAAAGAGCTTGATATAAAGAATGCTTTTTCTATGACTACATGCGCCGGTTTAAGATAAAGGACGAGATCTGGCAGAAATGGGTGGCTGAGCAATCCAAAACTCCGGAGGAATACAGGAAATGGCGTAAAAGCCAGATAATGGCAGGGGAACGCTGGAAGGCTTTACAGAATACCATAGCCAAAGACTTGTATAACGCCAATGTCGCAGCTAATAATATAGCCCGCTCATCTATCCCTGAGATCTATGCCATTAACTTTAACTTCGGGATCTATGAAGTGGAAACTACTCTTGGAATAGATACGGGCTTTACCCTTTATAACAAGGATGCAGTAATGCGCATTATTGAAAAGGATCCTGCAATATATAAAAGACCGGGAGCCAAAACAGCCAAGGCTATTAAAGAAGGTAAGATAATCCGCTGGAATAAACAAAAGGTCCAGTCAGTAATGATACAAGGGATCCTTCAGGGAGAAAGTATCCCCAACCTTGCAAAACGCCTTGCAAAGGAAACCTGTGAAAGTGATTATGGAATTGCCATTAGAAATGCCCGTACTATGACTACAGGAATCCAAAACGCAGGAAGGTTAGATGCCTATGCCAGAGCAGAAAAAATGGGTGTAAATATGGAGCAGGAATGGAGAGCTGTTCTTGATAACAGGACAAGGCACGATCATCGATTGCTGGACGGCCAGCGCCGTAAGATCGGTGAAGCCTTCGAGGTAGATGGCATAAAGATTAAATATCCCGGGGATATAGGAGCACCCTCCTACATGATATATAATTGCAGATGCACTGTAAGGGGCGTTGTGGCGGGTTTAGAGCCCCGTTCACGTAAATACCGGGACGACACTGCCATTAAGGGCGTATCTTACGACACGTGGCAAAATACGCGGCAATCCGAGAGTAATCCCATAACCCTCCAGGCCGAAAAGGGAGAAGCTATGAGAAATTACTATATCCGGATGTATCGAAACGGCGGCAGGATAAAGAATTAGGTAAAAAACATGCGTGTAGAGATTAAAGACAATTCCGGTAAATTTAAAAATGAAATGAATCAAAAAATACCTGTGATCTTGGAAAGTATCGGAATCCATCTTGAGGGTGAAGCCATGGATGAACTTGAAAATACTCCCAGGAGGGTGGATACCGGGAATCTGAAGAACAGCATAACTCACAAAGTATCCGAATCGGAAAAAGTAGTCTATATTGGAACAAATGTGGAATATGCCCTGTATGTCCACGAAGGCACATTAAAGCTAAAGCCCAACAGGTTTCTAAAGAATGCTGTAATCCATAATGAA
>JAILPU010000187.1 GCA_024699395.1 Lachnospiraceae bacterium
CAAAGTCATCGGAATCAAGAAACCCCACATATTCACCTTTGCAATGGATAAGCGCTTTGTTCCTGGCAACGGCCTGCCCCATGTTTTTCTGGGTAAAATACTGAATTCTTGCGGGATAGGCATTGATAAAGTCGTTTATAACAGCCTCAGAGCCGTCTGTGGAGCCGTCATTGACTATAACGATCTCCAAAGAACTCAAAGTCTGCTTAACCAGTGAATCAAGGCACAAAGGCAGATATTTTTCCGTATTGTAAACAGGTACGATAACACTGACTTTTACTTCATCCATCATAATCCCCGTTTTAAACTCCCCTTATCCTTAGAATGCTCCCTTACGTAATAACAAAACTCTCACCGTCTTCAAAATAATAATGAAATCAAGGCCCAGACTCCACTTATCGATATATTCCGTATCCAGTTCCACCACTTTGTTAAAATCGGTAATGGCGGAGCGTCCGCTCACCTGCCACATTCCCGTAAGTCCGGGTTTTATGGAGATACGGCGCCATTGATTTCTCTCGTATTTTTCCACCTCATCCACTGTGGGAGGTCTGGTGCCCACAAGGCTCATGCTGCCACCCAGGATATTAAAAAACTGGGGAAGCTCGTCAATGGAAGTTTTTCTAATAAATTTACCGACTTTGGTAATTCTGGGATCGTCCTTCATTTTAAACATGGGGCCGTTTTGCATCTGGTTTTGCTTCATAAGCTCGGCCTTTCGCTCCTCGGCATCCACAAACATACTTCTGAATTTATAAATTTTAAAGAGACGACCGTTTTTACCCACTCTTGTCTGTTTAAACAAAACAGGGCCTTTGGAATCAAGCTTGATGGCAATGGCCGTAGCAAGCATTATGGGTGAAAAAACTATTATGCCGAAAATCGATGCGGCAATATCAAATATTCTCTTGATAACCTGTTCATGGGTATTGAGGGTAATGGTATGGTAAGTGATTATGGGATAAGTTCCCACGGAAGACACATAGCTGCTGGCGTTCCTCTTTTTATAGATATCCACCACCATTCTCACAGTGACTCCCAGATCCATGCACATATCTATAACCGGCTGGAATGAATCCGGCTGATCCGTATCTCTCTGCATAATATAGAGCTGATCGATTCTGTGCTCATGAAGGACTTCTTCAAGCTTCTCCATATAGCCGATATATTTTGTTTTGCCTGTGCCGGGCTTCTCTGTGTCGTTTTCCGTGACACCTCCTACACCGGTTTTATCCGACTCAGTCTTATTATCACCGTTTTTGTCCGCGCTCATATTAGAAACGCCGGTTCCGTAGGCGTTGATCACTGCATCAGTTCCGGCAACATTGGAATTGTCCGCGTCAGTATTATCAACAGTGACTTCGTTATCACCGTTTTTGTCTGCGCCTGTTGCAGCCGCATCATAATCATTCTTAGACCATGCGATGTAACCGACAAAATCAATAACTATACTTGTTTTGTTAAGGAAATAAAAGAATTTTTCGAAAGTGCTCTCATCCCCCACAAGGGCTGTTCTGGGCTTGTTCTTGGCCATAAGAGCATTGTTTAGATTAGTGTGAAAAAGCATCTTCACACTCACGAGCATATATGTCAGCAAAAGATAGGTCCACACAAATAAACGGGAATCCTCGGTCTTTAGGGTTAACCTGCCGAATATTAATATCGTTATTCCCGCAAGCAGGAAAGAAACCGTAATCTTACGTTGGATCCTGTCAATATATGTGAACAAAGTGACATTATAGAGATATTTTTCTTTATTGGACATGATAAAAATCAGGACAAATACCGCAAATAACGCAAGAAGTGCGGGATATTCCTGAGCTTTTATACGTCCGATATAACACAATAAGTTGATGATAAATGCGACCAAAAGCACCACGGAATCAAGAAGTATCTGAACCGAATTGGTGTTGGCACCTACATTTGATCTGTTCATAATCCCTCGTTAAACCCGCGTTACTCCTCCTCGGGTTCTTCTTTTGACTCATCAGCCTCATAAAGCTGCAGAAGTGCTTCCGCCTCTGCCTGTTGTTTGAATTCCTCTATCTGAACCGGATTAAGGGAAGGAAGTTCGTCAAGACTCTTAACGCCGAAGCTTCTCAAAAACTGCTCCGTTGTTCCGAACAAAAGGGGTCTTCCCGGCGCATCCATTCTTCCCAATTCGGTTATCAGCTCATACTCCAAAAGTTTGTTGATGGCGTGATCGCAATTAACGCCTCTGATCCTCTCAACCTCAGCTCTTGTCACCGGCTGCTTGTAAGCTATAATGGACAAGGTCTCCAAAACTGTGTCGGTCAATGACAGTTTTCTGGGGCTCTTTGCTATTTTTATAAGATAATCGTACATCTCGGGCTTTGTGCACAACTGCACCGCCTTATCAAAATATACCAGCTTTATTCCTCTGTTTTCGGCTTCATATTCCTGTTCCAGCTTTTCCAAAACTTTCTTAACAGTTTTAACATCCGCCTCACAAACCTCTGCAAGCTTTGATATCTCCACGCTCTCACCCATGGAGAACAAAATTGCTTCCACTACAGCCTGAAGTTTGTTGTCATTCATTTTAGATACTCCCATCTGATCATACTGCTTCCAGGATTATGTCATCAAAAATATTTTCCTGAAAGATCGTGACCTTTCCGTTTTTGATAAATTCAAGAATAATAAGGAAAGTCACTATTAATTCCGCTCTGCTCTTGGTGTTTTCAAGCAAAGCTTTAAAAGAGAACTTGCGATTCGAGGATATGAATTTCTCCACGAATCCCACCTTGGCCTCCATATCGATCTCTTCCTTCTGAATCGTTCCGTAATTACTTCTAATGGGGTCGATTTTGTCGATCTGCTTTTTAACTACGGACTTAAATATCTCATGGAGCTTTGTAAGATTAACATCTCCCACCAGTTCCTCGTAATTAATGGGAGGTCTGTAATCGGAAACCTCCGGGGGAAGATTTTTCTCCCTGTAAATATTCTTAACGGCATCCACCTGCCTGTCCTTAAGTTCGGCAGACATATATTTGTACATCTTGTACTCAAGGAGCTTCATAACAAGCTCCTGTCTGGGATCCTCTTCCTCCCCTTCCTCGTTAACTTCTTTGGGAAGGAGCATCCTGCATTTAATATCCACAAGAGTCGCTGCCATTACAAGGAATTCGCTCATTACGTTCATATCTCTTGCAGGCATATTTTTAATATATTCCAGATATTGATCCGTTATCTCCACTATGGGGATATCGTAAATGTCTATTTTGTTTTTCTCTATCAAATGGAGCAAAAGATCCAAAGGACCTTCAAAGGCTTCCAGTTTAACGGGTATAGCCATTACTGTTCCCTTTCGCCTGTAATTTCCAATACTATAACTTCGCCGGGGTTGAACATCCTAAAGGGTATTGTGTGTCCCCCAAGCCCGCGGCTTAAAATCATGGTGGTATGACCCTTTATAAAAACACCGCCGTCGTATTTGGGAAAGATTCTTAAATTGGGGGATATAAATCCCTTCCCCCATACTGGAACCCTTACCACGCCACCGTGTACATGACCCGAGAGCACCAAATCAGCGCCCCACTCGACATATGTCTCAAAATAAAAAGGATTATGGGCTATCAAAATATTAAAATGCTCCCCTTCGGGAGTCCCCAACAGTCCTTCAATATATTCCTTTTCCATCTCGGGACAGTTAAAGCGTTTGTAATACTCTCTGTCTATCTGGAGTCCGTATATATTGATGCCCGTATCCTTAAATTCTCTTTTTTCGTTTATTAGGGGTGATACATTTCCTTCATTTAAGCCGGATATGAGTTTCTCGTACATATCCTTGTATTTATCAAGATAGATACCGGCGCGATATTCGTGATTCCCCATTCCGTAATAAACAGGGGCAATCTCATTTATCTTCTTGATAAAGCCGGTAGCGATATCCACTGTTTTTCCCGGTTTTGCGGTCATTATATCCCCGGCGCATATTATCAAATCCGGTGCCTGATCTTTGATGGCTTTTATAAGCTTTTCATTTTCTTTGCCGTACTGTTTGTTGTGAAGATCGCTGATGATTACTGCCTTTACATCGGTTTTTACATTTTTGTGTCCGATTTTGTGGCTGACTATAACAAATCTGTTGCTGTCATACAAAATAATCCACAAACCGACTATAACAGCAAGCACCAGTACCGTTACGATTACATTCGCTACCATCTGTTCTCACTTTCAGACCGAACCTGTAAAATTACTTTTAATTATAAAATAAAATGCATAAAAAGTCGATAAATTTAGTGCAAATTCACTATGCTCGAAAATACCTCGCCAAGTGAATTCGCATGGTGCGCACTAATCTCGACAGTACCTCGATAAGTGCTTTACACAGCAAATTCACTATGCTCGAAAATACCTCGCTGAGTGATTTCGCATGGTGCGCACTAATCTCGACAGTACCTCGATAAGTGCTTTACACAAGATA
>JAILPU010000239.1 GCA_024699395.1 Lachnospiraceae bacterium
ATCGCTCTTAACCGATTCATAAGCATAAAAAACAGGCTGTGCCTGCATCAGCATACCTGCACTGCCTCCGTAGGAGTAATCATCCACTTTGTTATGTTTATTATTGGCAAAATCCCGGATGTTTACTGTCTGAATCTCAAGTATATTGTTTTTGACAGCCCTGCCCATAATGCTTTGACTTGCTGCAGCATCTATCATCTCGGGAAAGAGGGTAAGAACCTTATATTTCATTGCTTAAAGAAGTCCTTCCATTATATGAACCTTCATGGTATTTGCCGCCACATCAACATTGAGGATACATTCTTTGATAGCAGGCAAAAGAAGATCTTTGTCGTCAGTTGTTTTAATGCAATATACATCATTTGCAGAGCCGGTCATAACGTCGTAGATTTCACCCACATCATTTCCGGATTCATCCACTACCTTCATGCCCATAAGGTCCGCAATGTAATATTCATTTTCATTTAAGGGAACCGCATTGAGCCTTGTAACGAAAAGCTCCGCCTGTCTTAAGCCTTCAACCTCCGAAATATCATTGAATTCCTTGAATTTTATGATAACCAGATTCTTGAAAAACTTAACGCTTTGAACAGTAAGGTCCTGCTTTTTGTTTTTGTGACAAAGGATTACCTGTTTTAATTTTTTAAACCTCGCGGGGTCGTCCGTTGTGGGAAAAACTTTAACTTCACCCTTTAAACCGTGGGTGGTTGTAACAATCCCTATTTTAAATATATCTTCCATAATTTCCTTTTCTGTAAAAATATCCGGTATTTATAACTCTGAATCAGCCCTGATTTTTCAAATCTTACATACACTGAAAATGAGGGCATTAAAACCGATATGCGGACATTTAATCATGTTTACAGTATAATCAATAATTCTCCGGTAAAGCAATATGAGTGAAAGGGATAAACCCTTTCACTCATCCAGGTTAAACTATTTCAACGTCAACTCTTAAATTGTCTTTGGATGATGCTGCTTTTACAACAGCACGTATCGCCTTAGCGATCCTACCCTGTTTACCGATGACCTTACCCATATCTGACTGAGCAACGGAAAGTTCGATTGTAACGTTCTTTCCTTCGGTCTTTTCAGTTACAACAACTTCATCCGGGTGATCAACAAGAGCCTTTGCCAGTACTTCTACCAGTTCCTTCATGTTTCACCTCCAAATGAGTTGATTTATTTTTCGATTCCGGCAATCTTGAAGAGCTTTCCTACAACTTCTGTAGGCTGAGCACCGGTCTGAAGCCACTTCTTAGCTGCTTCTTCATCAATCTTGAAAGTGCTGGGGTTAGTACCGGGATTATAGGTACCGATCTCCTCGATAAATCTTCCGTCTCTGGGAGATCTGGAATCTGCAACGATAATTCTGTACATGGGAGCCTTCTTCTGTCCCATTCTTCTTAATCTGATCTTTACTGCCATTTAAATTTTCCTCCGTTATAAATAATCATTATCTATCTGTGATAAAACCCAAAGGTAATATCTTCTCTTAAAAAGGGAATCTTCTGTTCATTCCCATAGGTCCGGGGAAACCGCCGCGGTTTCTTCTCTTTCCCGGCTTTGTAAACTGCTTCATCATATTTCTTGACTGCTCAAACTGCTTGATAAAACGGTTTACTTCACTGATATCCACGCCTGCGCCCTTTGCAATCCTGAATTTTCTCTTGGGATTAAGAAGTTTGGGCTCTCTTCTCTCCGCAGGTGTCATGGAAAGGACGATAGCCTCGCAGTGTTTTAACTGCTTTTCATCTATCATTCCCTCTATCTCGTCAGCCTTGATGCCAAGTCCGGGAAGCATTCCCAAAATGCTTGTGATTCCTCCCATCTTGCGCATCTGTTTCATGCTTTCAAGATAATCCTCAAAATCGAATTTTCCCTTTTTCATTCGGGAAGTCATCTCTTTTGATTTGTCTTCATCTATATCAATGGTTTCCTGAGCTTTTTCAATAAGGGAAAGCACATCTCCCATGCCCAGGATTCTGCTTGCCATTCTGTCGGGATAGAACTGCTCGATATCCGTAAGCTTCTCACCCACACTGGAATAAAGAATGGGTTTTCCGCATACTGCCTTAACAGAGAGAGCCGCACCGCCTCTGGAATCACCATCAAGCTTGGACAATACAACGCCGTCGATGCCTATCTTTTCATCGAAGGTCTTTGCCACATTGACAGCTTCCTGACCGGTCATGGCGTCCACTACCAAAAGTGTCTGATGAACCGTTACGGCATCCTTTATCTCCACAAGCTCGTCCATCATGGCTTCATCTATCTGAAGTCGTCCGGCTGTATCGATAATCACCACATTGTGACCGTTCTTCTCGGCATATTCATATGCCGCCTTGGCGATAACTGCGGGCTTAGTATCACTGCCCATCTCAAATACGTCTATATCAAGCTTTGAACCGTTTATCTTCAACTGTTCAATAGCCGCAGGTCTGTATACGTCGCAGGCAACCAATAAGGATTTCTTACCCTTTGTCTTTAATTTACCCGCTATCTTGGCGCTGGCTGTTGTTTTACCGGCACCCTGAAGTCCCACCATCATAACCACGGTTATGGCCTTACCGGGCTCAAATTTAATCTCGGTAAGCTCGCTTCCCATAAGGGCGGTGAGTTCATCGTTAACTATTTTGACAACCATCTGACCGGGATTCAAACCGCTCATTACATTTTGTCCGATGGCTTTTTCTTCTACTGTTTTTATAAAGTCCTTAACAACTTTAAAATTAACATCCGCTTCAAGGAGAGCCATTTTGACTTCCTTAAGGGCAATCTTTACATCTTCCTCTGTAAGTAAACCCTTTGAGCGAAGCTTTTTAAATGCATTCTGCAGTTTTTCGGTTAAGCTTTCAAATGCCATTATCTATCCTTTGAGAACCGTTTATAAACAGTCCGCTATTTCCTTTAAAAGTTCCTTAAGCTCTGTGCCTTCTTTTTTATCAAGTCTGTCAGCAAGCCCAAGTGCCGTCTCCAGCTTTTGTCTTGCGTTTTCAAAACGTTTTACCAGCTGAAGCTTTTCTTCGTACTGCTTCAAGATCTTGTCGCATCTTTTTACAATGTCGTATACGCCCTGTCTGGTGATGTTAAACTCACCTGCTATTTCTCCCAAGGACATATCGTTATACACCACTTCTTCGTATATACTCTTCTGATGGGGAGTTAAAAGCTCCCCGTAAAAATCATATAACAGCGTTCTTTTAAATATATCTTCCATTTTTGCCGTCTGTTCTAATGTAATTAAGCACCTTGAGTATAATACAATAAATAGCAAAGGGGTGTCAAGTATTTTTTCTTTACACCCCTTAAAAGTTTACTCACCTTATTTTTTGAAAGTAAGTTCCTCGTTATCCATTATGCTCTTTTTGGAGACAAACATGCTGTATTCTCCGCTGTCCAAAAGGTTTCCCGCATCGTCCGTTATCCTGATATCATATACCAGCACATGTTTTCCCGTCTTTAACTTAAGACATTCGCAGTAAATATATTCAGTATTTGCCGCAGGCAAAAGGAAATTCATGCTGCAGGACAATGTGGTTACGTATTTTCCTCCCATGGAAGCGGTAATACCAACGACTGTATCGGCGAGGGCAAGGAGCACTCCTCCGTGAACGCTGGAATAGCCGTTTAAAAGCTTGTCCTTTAATTTCATCTTAACCTTGGAATAATTGAAATTAAGTTCCATTATCTCAAAGCCGAGATGCTTACTGAACTCATTATTAAAAACTCTGTTTATAATAACATCTCTTAAATTGTTTTCTTCTTCTGTATTGAGTTTCCTCATTAGATGTTTGTCCTTACAAGTCTGGGTCTGTAGCCCTCTTTTTCCAGGGCTTCCATAATGGTGTTCTTGTGCTCCGTTCCGAAAGCTTCCATAGTGATAACAAGTTCCACAGCAGCCATACGGTTGATTGATACAAACTGGTTATGCTCAAGCTTAATAACATTACCGTTTACATTGGCAATAACTCCGGAAACCCTGCAAAGCTCACCCGGCTTGTCGGGAAGAAGTACGCTCACTGTGAATATTCTGTCTCTGAAAATAAGTCCCTGCTGGATAACGCTGGACATGGTGATAACGTCCATATTTCCGCCGCTTAAGATAGATACCACTCTCTTATTCTTAACATTTAAGTGCTTAAGAGCACAAACAGACAAAAGTCCGGAATTCTCCACTACCATCTTGTGATTCTCAACCATATCAAGGAAAGCTACCACAAGCTCTTCATCGGGAATGGTGATTATCTCGTCAATATTGGCTTTAACATGCTCGAAAATCTTGCTTCCGGGAGTCTTTACCGCGGTACCGTCGGCAATTGTATTTACGGAAGGAAGGGTAACCACTTTACCCTCTTTTAAAGATTCCTTCATACATGCAGCGCCCTGAGGCTCAACACCTATAACTTTAATCTTGGGATTAAGAAGCTTTGCAAGGGTGGAAACACCGCAGGCAAGTCCGCCTCCTCCGATGGGTACAAGGATGTAATCCACAAGGGGAAGTTCCTTAATGATTTCCATTGCAATTGTTCCCTGACCGGTGGCAACGCAAAGATCGTCGAAGGGATGGATAAAGGTATATCCCTTTTCTTCTGCAAGTCTGAGAGCCTCGGCGCATGCCTCATCGTAAACGTCACCGTGAAGGATTACCTCGGCGCCGTAACTCTTTGTTCTGTTAACCTTGATAAGAGGTGTGGTGGTGGGCATTACGATTACTGCCTTTGCATTGTAACACTTAGCCGCGTAAGCAACACCCTGGGCATGGTTTCCTGCAGATGCGGTAATAATACCTTTCTCCCTTTCCTCTTTTGAAAGAGTGCTTATCTTGTAATACGCGCCCCTTAACTTATATGCCCCGGTAAACTGCATGTTCTCAGGCTTAAGATAAACCTTGTTACCTGTCTGGGCACTGAAATAATCACTGTACACAAGCTTTGTCTCAAGGGTAACCTTTTTGACTGTCTCGCTTGCTTCCTCAAATTTTTCCAAAGTCAACATATCACTCATTTATTTATTCCTCCGCATTTTCTTCTGTGGTTTCTTTATCTTCACTAACATCCTCTTCATCCTTTGAAATCTGTACCTTAAAAATAGCATCCACAAATTCATCGGGATCAAAACGATGCATATCGCTTGTGGTCTCTCCCACGCCGATATATTTAACAGGAATACCAAGTTCCGACTGAATGGCTACGGCAATACCGCCCTTTGCGGTTCCGTCCATCTTGGTAAGGATAATACCCGTAAGATTTGCCGCTTCCTTAAATTCTCTGGCCTGATTAAGAGCATTCTGGCCTGTGGTGGCATCAAGTACTATAAGATTCTCCCTCTTATAATCTCCCATCTGGGATTCTATAATGCGGTTCATCTTCTTTAATTCTTCCATAAGGTTCTTCTTGTTGTGAAGTCTTCCCGCAGTGTCTATAAGAAGTACGTCCACATCCCTTGCCTTCGCCGCATTAACCGCATCATATACAACAGAGGCGGGATCCGCCCCCTCTGTTGATGCTATCATGGGAACCTGGGCTCTTTTGGCCCATTCCGAAAGCTGTTCGCTTGCCGCCGCGCGGAAAGTATCCGCCGCCGCAATAAGAACCTTTTTGTTGTTTTCCTTAAAAATAGCAGCCAGTTTCCCGATGGAAGTGGTCTTACCCACTCCGTTAACGCCGATCACCATAATGACCGCTTTCTCATTTTCAAAGGAATATTCCTCACCGGGAACTTTCATCTGTTCCTTAATATTGTCCACAAGAAGCTTCTTGCACTCGGAAGGAACCTTGATACGTTGTTCTTTAACCTGCTCTTTAAGCTTCTCCACAATGCTTGTGGTGGCATTTATTCCTATGTCACCCATTATGAGAATCTCTTCCAGTTCCTCATAAAAGTCATCGTCAATGGTGGAAAATCCGCTGAAAACATTATCTATTCCCTTGACTATATTTTCCCTGGTCTTGGTGAGACCGCTTTTAAGTCTGGCAAAAAAACCTTTCTTTTCTTCGCTCATTAAATCTCCTTTACTACCCTCCGTAACCGATATGAAAAAAAGACCGATTATTTAAATCCATATCCATAAGATTTATTAACCCGGTTTGTTCCTTCGTTTAATAGTCACGGCATCTAATCGTCAAGCTCTTTGTCAATCAGATTTACGCTTACAAGTGTGGATACGCCCTTCTCCTGCATTGTTATACCGTAGAGACAGTCAACCTGTTCCATGGTACCTCTTCTGTGGGTGATAACAATAAACTGTGTATGCTTTGTAAGCTTATGAAGGTATTTGGCAAAACGTGTTACGTTTGAATCGTCAAGTGCCGCCTCGATCTCGTCAAGGAGACAGAAAGGTGAGGGTTTAAGATTCTGGATTGCAAACAAAAGAGCAATTGCGCTAAGGGCCTTCTCTCCACCGGAAAGCTGCATCATGTTCTGAAGTTTCTTTCCCGGGGGCTGTGCGATTATCCTGATTCCCGCTTCCAGAATATCCTCATCTTCCATAAGTTCCAAAGTAGCCTTTCCGCCTCCGAAAAGCTCCTTGAATACGGAATCGTATTCCTTGCTTATAAGAGCAAACTTCTCGGTAAACTGCTTTCTCATGGCGGTATCAAGCTCTTCTATGATGTTTTCAAGAGTTTTCTCGGCCTCCACCAGATCGTCATGCTGACCCTTAAGGAAAGTATACCTCTCCATAAGGTTCTTGTATTCCTCAATGGCATTGACATTAACAGGTCCCAGTTTCTTAATGTCATCCTTGATTCCGGAAATCTCTTTTTTCATGCGGTTAAGATCCGTAAGCTCCTCATCCCTTAATTTAAAGGCATCATTGAGAGTAAGCTCATATTCCTCCCACATGTAATTAATCTGATTCTCTATTGCCTCGTCAATCTTTTCCTTCTGGGAATTAAGTCTGAATATCTCCTTATCAAGAGCCGCAAGCCTTCCCGAAAGCTCATCGTTTTTGGGAATAAAGCTCTTTTGCTCAAGATTTAAGGCATCTCTTCTCTCAATATCCTTGGAAAGATTCTCCTCGGCGTCTGTCTGATCCTGTTTACTTCTTGTGATTGTATCCTTAATGCTGTCGATATCTGTCTTCTTTTCCTCGGCAGCAGTCAGGGTTTCTTTGAGAGTTTCAAGAATCTCTTCAAGTTCTTCATTGATCCTTGCAATATCCTCATCGATTCTGTCGATGTTGGATTTAATAAAGAGATTCTGCTGGTTAACCTTCTGGAGCTTAAGGTCACAGTCTCCCGCATTTGCGGAGATGTCGCTCTCCTCGGCTCTCTTCTCGGAAAGCTCCTTCTGAAGCACAAGGATTCTCTCATTGATCTCGCTCTCTGTCTTTTCACTTTCTGTAAGAGAGTTCTTGGCGTCTTCCTTATCCTTCTTTGCATTGGAAAGAACAAGAGCCAGCTCGTTCTCTTCCTTCTTAAGACCCATGGTACCTTCAAGCTCTTCGGCCATTCTGTTCTTGGCCTGTTCTATGTTAAGTCTTGCGGTATTCTGCTCAATGACCTTACGCTGAATATCGCTCTTTAAGCTTTCAATTGTAAGTCTTAACTTGTTACGCTTTGATTTGAGATCGTCAATAACCCTGTTGGACTCATCGAGATCTTTTTTCAAAACATCGATTTTCTTGGTTAATTCCTCAATCTCTCTGTTACGACCCAGAAGATTGCTTGAATTCTTGTAGGCACCACCGGAAATAGCTCCTCCGGGAACAATAAGTTCTCCCTCAAGGGTTACCATTCTTATGCCCTGGTCGTACTTTTTGGCAATCTTTACGGCATTGTCTATGTTGTCGACAACAAGTATTCTTCCAAGCATTGCCTTTGCCACATTGATATATTCTTTGTCCACTGTGACAAGCTCGCTTGCAAGACCTATTGCTCCCTTTTCCTTAAGGGATTCGTTATTTTTAAATTTCTGAGGATCCGTAATGCTGGTTAAAGGAAGGAAAGTAACACGTCCGAATTTGTTGACTTTTAAGAAGGAAATAAGCCTCTTTGCGGTTTCCACATCCTTTGTTACAACGTTTTGGATATTTGCGCCCAAAGCCACCTCAATGGCAGTCTCGTACTTTTTCTCAACCTTTATGATATCCGCAACTACACCTACGATACCGTCCTCGGTCTGCTTCTTCTCCATTACATGCTGAACGGAGGAACCATACCCCTCGTAACGCTCGGAAATATTAACAAGGGCTTCCAACTTTGACTTCTCAAGATGATACTTTTCCTGCTGTTCCCTGTAGGAAGCGTCCACCTCGGCCATCTTTTCCCTGGTGTGGTTAAGTTCTTCGTCAGCCTTATCTTCTTCGGCCTTTAATCCCTCTATCTCTTTTTCAAAAACTTCAAACTCCTCTTCAAACTTTTTGATATCCTCTTCTCTTGCTTCCTCGTCGGATTTTGCTCTTAAAAGTCTGGAATTAAGTTCAGCTCTCTTAATGGCATTCTGCTCGATTATGGTATCGAAACGTTCAATACGGCCCTTAATCTGGGCTCTGTTGTTGAGCTCATCGATTATGGCATTCTTCTTTTCCTCGATTTCCTCGTTTAACGCGGCAATCTTGGCCTGAACGGTAAAGAGGCTGTCGTTAATCTTTTTAGCCTCCTCCATGATCTTCTTGGTTTCCTCATGGTTTTCACTCTGTTCCCCAAGGATCTTTTCTTTTTCAGCGTTCTTACCGGCTATACTCTTTTCAAGAGAAGCCTTTCTGGCTTCAAGGTGTTCGGCGCTCTTATTGGCTGAATTTATCTGCTCTTTAAGGACTTCAATCTGTCCTTCAAGCTTTCCTCTTATAAGTCCGCCGTCGGAAATCTTCTCACGCTCTGACTCAATCTTTTTATCAAGAGTCTCAATCTCGTTTAATATCTCTTCGTATGAGTTTTTGAAATCCTCATATTCTTTTCTGGTCTTTGAAAGCTCATCGTTGGCAATGGCTGTCTTTTCTTCCACAGAAGCAAGCTGATCCGTCCTGTATTTGTTCTCCACAAGGAAAACATTGATATCCAGCTTCTTAAGGTCCTCTTTTTTCTTAAGGAAAATCTTAGCGGTCTCCGACTGCTTCTCAAGAGGTCCCGTCTGCTTCTCAAGTTCGGAAAGGATATCGTTGACACGTACCAGATTCTGCTTTTCGTTTTCAAGTTTGGTAAGGGAAGCTGCTTTTCTTCTCTTAAATTTAACGATTCCCGCAGCCTCGTCGAAAAGTTCTCTTCTCTCCTCGGGCTTACCGCTAAGAATCTTATCTATCTGACCCTGTCCGATAATGGAATAGCCTTCCTTACCGATACCTGTATCGTAAAAAAGCTCATTGACATCCTTAAGTCTGCACACCGAGCCGTTTATAAGATATTCACTCTCACCGGAACGGTATATTCTTCTGGCAATGGTAACTTCCTCAAAGTCGATGGCAAGCTTATGGTCGGAATTGTCTAAAGTTATGGCAACATAGGCATAGCTTAAGGGCTTTCTCATCTCCGTACCGGAAAAGATAACGTCCTGCATGCTGGCACCACGAAGCTGTTTGATACGCTGTTCACCCAGAACCCATCTCACCGCATCGGCAACATTACTCTTACCGCTTCCGTTGGGTCCCACTATTCCCGTTATGCCGTTATGAAACTGAAATACTATTTTATTGGCAAACGATTTAAAACCGTGTACTTCAATACTTTTTAAGTACATACTACTTTCCCTTCAGCATTAGTAATGTTTTGTATGCGGCATCCTGCTGAGCAGCCTTCTTTGTTCTACCTTCCCCAAGACCCATTTCGTCCTCATCCATTAAGACCCTGACTTTGAACTTTTTGTCATGTTCGGGTCCCGATTCTCCCACAAGATTGTAGGTTAGCTCTTTTTTCAAGTTCTGAGCCACCTCCTGGAGTTTTGACTTGGCATCAAAGAACAATTCCTTGTCCGCCAGATCGTTAAGTATAAACTTATGGATAAAGTTTTCGGCGCTGTATATGTCGGAATCAAGGTAAATTGCACCTATCAAAGCCTCGCAGACATCGGATATAATGGAATCCCTGTCTCGTCCCCCGCTGGCTTCCTCACCTTTTCCAAGATAAATATATTTGTCCAGACCGAAATCTCTTCCGCAAAAGGCAAGAGACTGTTCACAGACCATGGCGGCTCTTTGCTTGGTAAGTTTACCCTCAAGCCAGTCTTTGTGAACGCAAAACAAAGCCTTACTTGAAACCATCTCAAGTACGGCATCTCCCAAGAATTCCAGACGTTCATAGTCTGCTATCTTGTTAATCTTAAGTTCGTTTGCATAGGAGCTATGTGTAAGGGCCTGCTTTAATAATTTCAGATCCTTAAACCTATACCCTATGACGGTTTGAAACTCTTCAAGCTTACTATCGTCCATTGTCACCTCACATGCAAAAAAAGTATTCCTGAAAATCACTTCAAGAATACTTTCCTTGCTTAGTTCAAAGCAGTTTTGATCATTTCAACCGCAGCTTCAACCGTTGTGATTTTCTCTGCTTCCTCAACAGGTACCTCTATACCGAATTCTTCTTCGATTCCCATAACTATCTGGAAAAGATCCAAAGAATCTGCGCCGAGATCGTCAATAAATGTAGTTTCGGGAGTAATCTCATCCTCGTCCACGTTAAGCACCGAAGCAATTATTTTTTTGAGTTTTTCAAGTTCCATAGCAATTCCTTTCTTAATTCCGTTAGTCGTTAAGTATAACGGCTTTAGCGATACGTTCGTTTATATTCTGCTCCTTGAAGACAACACATTGAAGGATTGAATTCTTCACCTCGTTCGCCTTGGATGAACCATGTGTCTTAACCACCAGACCGTTAAGGCCCAAAAGCGGTGCGCCGCCATACTCTGAAGTGCTGAAGCCCTTTAGGGTTTTCTTAAGTGCCGGCTTTACCAAAAATGCACCGATCTTACTGCGAACAGTGCTCATCATACCGTCTTTTACTCTGTCCAAAAGCGCGGTGCCCACGCCCTCGTACATTTTAAGGATAACATTACCCACAAATGCTTCGCAGACATATACATCGCATACCCCAAGAGGGATATCTCTGGCTTCCACATTACCTGTGAAATTAATCTCGGGACAGGACTTAAGCAAAGGATAAGCTTCTTTGGTAAGAGCATTTCCCTTTTCTTCCTCAACTCCGATGTTCACAAGACCTACCTTGGGATTTTTGATTCCCATAACGTTCTCCATGTAAACGCTTCCGATCTTGGCGAACTGAAGAAGCTGAGCCGGTCTCGCATCCACATTGGCGCCGCAGTCAATCAAAAGGGAAAAACCCTTCATTGTGGGAATAACAGGTGCAAGAGGAGCTCTCTCAACTCCCTTTATTCTGCCCACTATTACCTGACCGCCAACCAAAATTGCTCCCGAACTTCCTGCGCTCACAATAGCGTCGCAGGTTCCTTCTTTCACAAGGTTCATGGCTTTTATAAGAGAAGAATCCTTCTTTTTTCTGATGGCCATAACAGGAGGTTCTCCCGTTTCGATAACCTCTGTGGCATCAATCACTTCAAGACGCTTCCCGTCGTATTTATACTGTTTGAGCAGCCCGTTAACGACAGAGGACTTACCGGTAAGATATATTTTGATATTCTCATTCTCACCGAGAGCCTCGATAACACCCTTAACAACCTCATCGGGTGCATTGTCGCCACCCATGGCATCAACGGCGATTTTAACTAATTCAGCCATAAGCACTCCAATATTTTTTCTGACACTCCATTAACTAATATACTAAACAGCATTTCAAAAATCAAGGGTTATTTAACCCCGCCCGGTCCAAGACCCGCGCTCTTTAACAGTTCTTTGGTATAGGGATGGGAAGGATTCTCGTATATCTTTACCCTGTCTCCGGATTCCACTATCTCTCCGTCCTTCATAACCATTATGCGATCGCACATCTGATGAACCACCCTTAAATCGTGGGAAATAAATAAGAAACTGATACCCATTTCCATATGAAGCTTCATCATTAATTTAAGGACTTCCGCCTGTATGGTTACATCAAGTGCCGAAACAGGTTCGTCGGCTATTATAAGCTTAGGTCCCAGCATAAGTGCCGTTGCAATGCACACACGCTGCCTCTGTCCTCCCGACAGTTCCGAAGGATATCTTTGCAAAAATTCTTCGGACAAGCCTACTTTTTCAATCATCTCCTTGGAAAGAGCATACCTTTCTTCGGGAGTTTTATCCGTAAGATTCCTTAAGGGTTCCTCCATAATAAAGCCCACTGTCTTGGAAGGGTTTAAGGAGCCGTAAGGATCCTGAAAAATCATCTGTGTATTGGGAAATTTAGCAGATACATGTCCCGTGTCCGGCTTAATTAAGCCAAGTAAGGTTTTGGCAAGTGTTGATTTGCCGCAGCCCGATTCTCCCACAAGACCAAGTATCTCACCCTCGTAAATATCAAGGGATATATCTTTTAATACATGTACCTTTTCCTTGTTTTTGCCTTTTCTCTTAATAAAGGATACGTTTATGTCCTTCATGCCCGCTAAGGGTTCCCCGTTTTCAACAAGATCTTCGGTGGAACCGCATTTGGGAATGGCGTCTATAAGTTTCCTGGTATATTCCTCTTTGGGAGATTCAAATATCTCCTTAACGCTTCCGGATTCCACCACGTACCCGCCCTTCATTACAAGAACTCTCTCGCAAAGGGCGCTCACAAGGCTTAAATCGTGGCTTATAAACAATATGGCCGTCTTTTTTTCCCGGTTTATCTTTTTCATCAGTTCCACTATCTGGCTCTGAACCGTAACGTCCAGTGCGGTAGTGGGTTCGTCAGCAATCAAAAGCTTGGGATTTCCTATGGTGGCCGCGGCTATCATAACGCGCTGCCTCATTCCTCCGGAAAGCTCATGGGGATAGGAATCGTAAACCCTTTGGGCATCCTCTATCTCCACATCTTCCAACGCCTTAATGGCTCTTTTCTTTCTTTCCTCCGGGGACATATCCGTATGGATCTTAAGCCCCTCCTCCACCTGCCAGCCTATTTTTTTAACAGGGTTAAGGCTGGTTAAGGGTTCCTGAAATATCATGCATATCTCATCACCCTGAAGTTCTCTCAATTCACTTCTGGAGCAGGAAAGAATGTTTTTACCCTCGAACTCTATGACTCCTCTTTTTTTCATATCATGACGGCTCAAAAGACCTGCGACAGCCAGTGCCGACATGGATTTTCCGGAGCCGGACTCTCCCACAAGACCCACAATCTCCCCGGGTTCCATATCCAGATCGAAATCATATACAACAGTCTCGGGGATAAGGTGGTCATGAAATTCTATATTAAGATCTTCTACATGAAGAAGCTTACTCATACAATGCTCCTATTGCCATCTTTTTGCTTTGCTTAAAAGTGAGAAACCGAGAATCAGCATCACTATGGTGCATCCCGTAAATAAAACATATGAAGGATTTGTAAACATATATGCCTGTGCTTCGCTGAGCATTCTTCCCAAACTTGCGTCTGGAGGCTGAACTCCTATCCCTAAGAAACTTAAGCCCGCTTCCGCAAGAATTGCATTGTTAAAGCCTATAAGCACGGAACTGAAAAGCACCGTTTTGGTATTGGGAAGGATATGGACGAACATAATCCTCATATCACTTGCCCCCGCAAGTTTGGCAGCTTTAACATAGTCAAGATTCTTAATCCTAAGATACTCTCCTCTGACTATTCTGGCGTAACTGGGTATAAAAGCAAGACCGAGAGCAAGCATTACCTGATACTTTCCCGTTCCCATAAGAGAAACAATAACTAGAGCCAGTAAAAGGCTGGGAAAAGCTAACGCCACATCGTTTATTCTCATAAGACACTCGTCTATAAGTCCCCCGTAATATCCCGTAAAACAGCCTATTACGGTACCCAAGATACTTCCGAACAAAACGGTTCCCACCGCAATAAGAAGGGTTATTCCGCTTCCCGACATAATCCTGCTGAAAACATCTCTTCCGAAATTATCACAGCCGTAAATATGTCTTATACTGATACCCGCAAGTTTCATGGAATAATCCATTTTCTCCGGGTCGTAGGGAGTCCAGAAAAGCCCCACAAATGCAGGGATAAGAGTAATTGCCAAAAGGCATATACCCAATATGAAATTAAAATCTCTCTTTTTCGATCTCATATATTAAGCGTCCACCCTGGGATCCACAATTTTATAAATAATATCCACTATCATGTTTGAAATAATAACAGTTACCGCAATAAGCATTATAATTCCCGTAACCACGGGATAATCCCTGTTCTGGATAGAGGTAAGCAGTATCCTTCCAAGCCCCGGGATTCCGAAAACCTGCTCGATTATAATACTTCCTGCAATCATATCCGCAAAGGCCATACCAAGGAAAGTAATGGTAGGGATTGATGCGTTTTTAAGCATATGGGAAAAGAACACCGTCTTACTCCTGTTTCCCCTGCTGTAGGCCGTTCTTACGTAGTCCTTCTTTTTTTCACCGTTTAACGATGTATATAAAAGATTGAATACCATGGCACTTTTGGGAAGAGCCACCGCCAAAGCAGGAAAGAACATAAATCCCAGAAATTTCAAGGGATTGGCATTTAAGGAAACAAAGCCTCCGGGAGTAAAAAGCTTTAATACGATTCCGAAAAACAAGGTGATAAGAATACCCGAAAAGAAAGGTGGTATTGCCATAACTATCTGATTGGCTATCTGTATAACTCTGTCAACAGGAGTATCTTCCTTGTAGGATGCATATACACCCGCAGGCACCGAAATAACCACCATAAGGATCATGGAATATACCATAAGGGTAAGGGTTATGGGAATTTTATCCAGAATAAGACTTGCCACAGGCATGCTGTAACTGTAGCTGTTTCCGAAATTCCCCCTAACAGCGTCAAAAAGCCATGTGAAATATCTCACAAGAAAGGGTCTGTCCAGCCCCATCTTGTGTCTCATGGCGTCAAGGGCAGCCTGCGTGGCATTTGTCCCGAGTTTTGACAATGCCGGGTCTCCGGGAATCAGCGCAAAAGCCGCAAAAACAAGGAAAGATACAATGAATAACGTTATTATGCAACTTAACAGTTTTTTTAATACGTATTTCACGGTATCTCTCCTCTATGATTACTTATTTAATATAAAGTTTTGAAAAATCCATCACATACAAAGGATAGAATTCATAGCCTCCGAACTTCTTGTTAACTGCCACAAGATTGGGAAGATCCTGTATGTAAACATTGGCTGCGTCCTCGGAAAGGATACGCTCGCACTGCTTATAATACTCTGTCTTTTCATCATCCTTCACAGACGCTGCAGCTTTTTGGTAAGTCTCGTCATATTCGGGATTGTTGTAATTGATAAAGTTCTTGCCTGAGTCGCTCACAAAACGCTGAAGCATTGAGCTTGCTGTAAGCTGGGAAGCATCCACGCCGATAACGGTGGCCTCAAACTCACGTCCCATGTAAACATCATTGAGCCATGTATCCCACTCAACGAGATTGATATTAACGTTAACGCCTATCTTCTTGTACTGCTCCTTTATTACCTGAGCTGTATCCACATGCTGCTTGTAATTGCCGGGAACAGTGATTGAAAATTCAAATCCGTCGGGATAGCCTGCCTCACTAAGAAGCTCTTTAGCCTTATCAAGGTCGGTGTTATATGTGTCGTTAAGTTCTTCCATATAATACTTTCCAAAAGCGGGGAACATGCTGGAACCTGTCTCTGTTCCCTTTCCGTCGGAAACGAAATCCATTATCTCTTTAATATCGGTGGCATAGCAAAGTGCCTGTCTTACTTCCTTTTTGTTAAAGGGCTCCACCGCATTGTTAAGATAAAGGGCCTGAACAAGGTTCATGGTTCCTTCGCAGACTTCAAACTTATCGGAAAGCTGTGAAGCCTGAGATGTGGAAAGTCTTGCCATAAGATCCACAGAACCGCCCTCAAGATTCATTACTATGGTATCCGCATCCGCAACTACCTTGAGAACCACCTTCTTAATATTTGCTTTCTCTCCCCAGTAATCATCAAAGCTTTCAAGAATAATGTTTTCCTGAGGTGAACGTGATACAAATTTATAAGGGCCTGTTCCAATAAGCTCCGTTGAAGCATCGAGATGATCCTTGGGAAGAATGGCAACAGTCATATTTGCAAGGAAATCCGTATCAGGCTCTTTAAGATATACTTCCACTGTCTTGTCATCGGGAGTCTCAACCTTCAAAACTTCGCCAAAAGAAGCTACCAAAGGCTCATCGCCGTTTCCCATGCACTTCTCAAGAGAAGCTTTAACGTCCTCTACGGTAACCGTAGAGCCGTCATGGAATTTTACATTGTCTCTCAATGTAAATGTGTAAACTGTTCCGTCCTCGTTGATATTGTAATCACTGGCTACGGCACATTTAAGATCACCATTACTGTCGGGCTTAACCAAGCCTTCAAAAATGTTAAACAATACCTCTCTGGTTCCCGCCCCTTCCGCTGTGTGGGGGTCAAGACCGTCGTCAAGATCCTGAGGTATACCAATAGTGATCAAAGAATCGGTATTATCCGACTTTGCCTTGTTGCCTGCGCATGAGCACAGTGTAACAGCCATTGAAGAAGCCAATATCAAAGCAAGGGTTTTCTTTGAAAAAATCCTCATTTTTTTATGTCTCCTTTTCTTTGATTAAAGCATTCGCTTCATTTGATATTATCTTAACAAGCCGTGATAATGTCAAGTATTTTAATTAGTACAAAATATAGAAATCCGCCTGCGGCATTCTATTGTGTCGTACGGTTAAGGTATGTAACAAATCCGTTACCCGGGGTTCGAATCCACAGTGGGCGCAGTGCAATAAAAAAACTTCCCTGCTCAAAAGCAAGGAAGTTCTTTATTCTTTATTAGTCCTCAACGCTAATGACCTGCTTCTTGTTGTAAGAACCGCAAGCCTTACAAACTCTGTGAGGCATCATAAGAGCACCGCACTTGCTACATTTAACCAATGTAGGAGCACTCATTTTCCAGTTTGCTCTTCTCTGATCTCTTCTACCTTTAGAAGATTTATTCTTAGGACAAATAGACATACCTTTACACCTCCTTATTAGCAGCGTTGAAAATATCCTGTATCACAGCCATGCGCGGGTCGGGAACGAAGGTATCGCAACCGCATTCAACAAGATTGTTGTTGGCACCGCACACCGGACAGATTCCCTTGCAATCTTTTTTACAAAGTATCTTCATCGGCCAGTTTATTAATATCTCATTAAGTAAGAAAGCTTCAACATCAAACAGATAACCTGAAAGTTCAAGGGGGTCTTCTTCTTCATGAAGCTCATAATCCTCTTGTTTTGCAAAGCATACCCTGTCAAAATCCGCTTCCACAACCGTTTCCACAGGTTCAAGGCATCCGTCACATCTGGTGTCGAAAGTAAACTTAAAACTTCCTGTTACGGAAAGCTTTCCTTTCCCCAGAGAGGAAAAATGAAATACAACAGGCTCCTTCTTTAATATAGAAACCTTTTCACCGAAAAATCTGATTTCCTGTGCTTCCAGCTTGGCTGAAACTTCTTTATCAAGCTTCTCGGCTTCAAAAAATGAAGAAAGATCTATTTGCATAAAGTCTCCTACATATTGCGTGAAACATTGAAATTCACGCACCTACTAAGTATACAAGCTCATTATTTATTTGTCAAGAAAAGTTTCACAGATTATTTACACAATTTACCGTTTTTCTCAAGGCAGTTTACAGTGAGTCTTGTTATCTCCAACTCCTCGTTGGTGGGGATTACAGCTACGGTAACTTTTGAATCGGGAGTTGAAATCACGTTGTTAAAGCCTCTCTTAGAGTTAGCTTCCTCATCAAGGGTAACACCGAGATATCCCAGATTGTCGCAGATAAGCTTTCTTACAATTGAGGTATTCTCACCGATTCCTGCGGTAAAGCATATAACATCAACGCCGTTCATTGCTGCAGCGTAAGCACCGATATACTTTAACACCTTATAGCAGAAAGCCTTTACCGCTCTTGTGGAGCCGGGCTTATTGGCATTGTATCCGTCCTCAAGATCTCTGAAGTCGCTGGAGAAACCTTCGGACAAGCCGAATACTCCGGACTTTTTGTTAAGGATATTGATAACACCCTTAACGTCGGTATTTTCTTTCTGAGCCATAAACTCGATAACAGCGGGATCGATATCTCCGCTTCTTGTTCCCATGATAAGTCCTTCAAGGGGAGTAAAGCCCATGGAAGTATCAATACATTTACCGTTTTTAACCGCACTTACGGATGCGCCGTTACCAAGGTGGCATACGATAACCTTTGTTTTGTCATAATCTTTATTAAGGAACTCGCAGGCTGTTCTGGATACAAAGCTGTGGCTTGTTCCGTGGAAACCGTACTTTCTGATGTGATGCTTTACATACATATCATAAGGAATTCCGTAGAGATAAGCTTCCTCAGGCATTGTCTGATGGAACGCGGTATCAAAAACAGCAACCATAGGTGTATCCTTAAGGACCTTCTGCAATGCCTTGATACCGATAAGGTTCGCGGGATTGTGCAAAGGTGCCAGCTCATTTAACTCAGTGATCTTGGCAATAACATCGTCGTCAATAAGAACTGCCTCGTTGAAGTACTCTCCGCCGTGAACAACTCTGTGTCCCACAACGTCAATCTCACTGAGACTGCTAAGTACGGCAGTATCGCCTGTTGTAAGGATTTCCACCACCTTCTCAATGGCCTTATTGTGATCGGGCATATCAGCATCGATATTTACTTTGTCAGAACCCTTTTTTGTATATGATACAAAACTGTTATCGATACCGATTCTCTCGCAGTTTCCCTTTGCGAGCCAGTCTTCTGTAACGGAATCGATAAGCTGGAATTTTAATGATGAGCTTCCGCAGTTAATAACAAGAATCTTCATATATGTATTACCTCTCCTATTTATATTGCCTCTATTATATTAATTGTGCCTGTACGGCTGTGAGTGCCACAACACCCACGATATCCTGATAAGAACATCCTCTTGAAAGATCGTTTACAGGCTTTGCGATACCCTGAAGCATAGGGCCGTAAGCTTCTGCTCCTCCAAGTCTCTGAACAAGCTTGTATCCGATATTACCCGCATCAAGATTGGGGAAAATAAGTACGTTTGCCTTTCCTCCCACAGGGCTTCCGGGCGCTTTTGACTTTGCAACAGAAGGAACAAGGGCTGCGTCAGTCTGAAGCTCGCCGTCAAGGGTAAGCTGAGGATATTTTTCATGAGCAATCTTAGTAGCCTCAACAACCTTGTCAACCAAAGCGTGCTTTGCGCTTCCCTTTGTGGAGTGGCTGAGCATTGCGATAACAGGCTTGGGGCCCACAAGAGTTTTAAAGCTTTTTGCAGATGAATCTGCAATAGCTGCCAGCTCTTCCGCATTGGGATCCTGGTTAAGTCCGCAATCGGCAAAGAGGAATGTGCCGTTATCTCCCATATCCTTATATAAGGTATCAAGAATAAAGAATGCAGATACAAGCTTTACTCCCGGTGCGGTCTTTAAAATCTGAAGTGCGGGTCTTAAGGTATCGGCTGTTGCGTGACACGCACCTGCCACCATACCGTCGGCATCATTTGCCTTAACCATAACAATACCGAAAGTGAGATAATCCTTAAGGAGAAGATCTCTTGCCTTCTCAACAGTCATTCCTTTACTTTTTCTTGTCTCGTAAAGAAGTTGAACATATTCTTCCAGTTTGTCGCACTTCTGGGGATTAACAACAGTAACCTTGGACAGATCGACTTCAAGCCAGCCTGCACCGTCCATTATCTTTTCCTCATCACCGACCATGATAATATCGGCTATATCCTCTTCTATAACCTTAGCGGCAGCAAGAAGAGTTCTCTTGTCGTTAGATTCCGGAAGAACTATGGTCTTTTTTTCAACTCTCGCTCTCTCTTTTATTAAGTCAATATACGCCATAATTCCGGCTCCTTTCAATTATTTTGACATTTTCGTGAAAATTTACAGAAAATTTGCTTCTCAAACGTAAACGATTATATTATACTAAACATATATTGATTAAACAACAAAACAGCTCAAAGTATTGATTTTAGTACAATCTCAAGGAGGAAGCTCTTATGAAAGCACTGGGAATCATCGCAGAATACAATCCATTTCATAACGGTCACCGCTATCATCTGGAGGAATCCAAAAGGATAAGCGAGTGCGATTATACAATCGTGGTAATGAGCGGCAATTTCGTACAGCGGGGGGAACCTGCTTTTATAGACAAATTCACCAGAGCCAAAATGGCTCTTGAAAACGGCGCGGACGTGGTATTGGAACTCCCCACTCTCTACTCCCTTTCAAGCGCAGAGAATTTTGCAATGGGTGCTGTCACACTCCTTGACAAGCTCAATTCTGTGGAGACTGTTTCCTTTGGTTCCGAATGCGGTGATAT
>JAILPU010000265.1 GCA_024699395.1 Lachnospiraceae bacterium
CGGGGAGAGAGTGAAGACCAAGTATCTTGACTGGATGACCCAAAAGACTCTCAAGCACCTTAAAGATGTGAGAAAATACAGTCCCGTTAAGAGTAATATGGATTTTATTCTTTTAAGCGGTGATATTGTCAATTTTGCAAACTGCTACAATGATTGGAAAGAATGGAATCAGTGCAGGGCTTTTGGAGAGTATGCCATTGCTCCCGTGGCCGGAAATAAGGAGTTTTACAAGCTTATTGACGAATCCAGTCAACAAAAAATGCGTAACTACAGTCCCGAGTGGTTCTTGGATAATGTTAATATTCCCGAGAACGGACCCGGTGGAGTGGACAGTACGTATTGGTTCATATATAACAATGTTTTGTTTATATCTCTCTGCAATTGCCAGGAGTATTCTCCCAATAACAAAATACCTGTTAACAATGAGTATGTCCTGAGCAGCCAGAAGAAATGGTTTAAGGATGTGGTAACCGGTGCCAAGGGAAAATATGATTATATAGTTGTACAGACCCATTATCCTTATTTTTCCAATGAGGTTGAGGGCGGGTGCATATGCACCTGGGGAAGCTATGAGGAATGGCGTGATATTTTTGACGAATTTAAGGTTGATTTTGCTCTCTGTGGCGACTACCATGAATATTTGAGATCATTTCCTTTGGAAGGAGACAAGGCAGTTAAGTCAGGGGGAACCATATACGTAACCTTCCCCTTGATACCCTATGAACCCTGGGAATTGGCAGTTCTTGAGGGAAATGACAAGAGAGTGGCCAAGAGAAGCTTCAGAGGCGCTATGGGATTCGGAATTTTTAAGGTTACTGAAGAAAAGATGGTATTCAGCCTTCTCAATTTCGACGGAGAGGTAGCCGACGAAGTGGAAGTAGTCAAAAAAGACAGGACATAGCACCCTCGGACGAAGAAAAGACTTTTATGTGATGATAAGTGATTAGATGCATTGAGAGGAATGTATTTTGAGTAAAAGATATATAATTATAGCTGGGGTAAATGGAGCGCAAATATGAGAACGATGGAATTTAAAATGGAGAGACCGGGATTTATCAAAGAAGGTCAGAAGGTTACGGTGACGGAGGGTGAGCTCCCTACCAATTACTACTATACGATAGATCCGTCTCTGGCAATGAGCCCCAATATCCCCTTCACTCAAAGGCTTTTGTCCAAGGAAGGTATTGTAAAAGAAATAATCGAGAACCAGAGAGGTTATTACGTAACCGTGGAATTTGACGAGTGATTCCTAAAATAGTATCGCATCGAATTGATGATGAAAATATGTCAAACTATTATGGATGGGTAATTACTCCGTGAATTGGGTCATCTCTGAAATGATACTGAACCCGAAATAACCGACTGCCATGGTATTAAAAAAACGGTACTCTGAGAAATATTGATAATTTAAGTAAAACAATAAATAAAAAGATATAAAGGAGACATGTAACATGAAAATCATATCTACCACAAAAGCACCTGCAGCTATCGGCCCTTATTCACAGGGAATTATTTCAAATAATCTTTTCTTTGCATCAGGACAGATTGCAATCAATCCCGAGACAGGAAACATTGCGGGAGACGATATCGTAACCCAGACAGAGCAGGTAATGAAGAATATAGGTAACCTCCTTGAGGCAGCAGGAACCGATTACACAAAGGTTGTTAAGACCTCCTGCTTCCTTGCGGATATGAATGATTTCGGAACCTTTAACGAGATTTATGCAAAATATTTTACAGAAAAGCCTGCAAGAAGCTGCGTAGCGGTAAAGACACTTCCCAAGAATGTTCTTTGTGAAGTTGAAGTGATTGCAGAAGTATAATCGTCAGTCATCACAGAAAAGAATTCGATGTGATTAATATCTGTCACATTAGTGCAATCAGTAACTGCTTTATCTGTGATCTGAAGTGATTGCAGATGCGTAATCGTCACATAATTTCATATTCAATATTCTGACTGTTCAGGAACCCGATAATATATTCATCCCATATATTGTCGGGTTCTTTTGACATAACAAAAGTAGAATATGCAAGGCCTGTTGTGATGGTTATTATGTTGGAAGAAAACCGGATATTAAGTACCATGGCCTCCACGTGATCCGCATCGACGATGCAGTTTTTACTTTTTAAAAGCATTTGGGCAATATCCGGCATAAGTAAAAGAACAAATCTGAAAAAAACAGGGGAACGTTTACCCTTTATCATCTCAAAGCAGGTGGATTTGAAATCCGCCCATTTAATATATTCGTAGGAAATGTTTTCTGTAGTCTGTTCTTCTTTGGAAAAGAAGTCTCTGTTAATATGCCCGTCAATATTGTGAGTCAGTGCTGTGGAGACAGAAGCTTCCTTCAAAAGAAAATTGTCAAAGGTATTGCCTTTTAGAACAGATGACATAAAAGATTTAACAGATGTAATTTTAAGAGCAATCATATTTGCTTCTCCTGTCCGGATATTTAAAAAGATTATAGCATATTTAAACGTATTTAACGACGATTCAAATCCTGTAAAAATTTTTTCTTACAAGCTCTAATGAAAATAAAACCCCAATCCGATATCCATATCAGTTATTAATAAAAGCACAATCATAAACATGTTGCGAAAATGTCACACAATTCTAACGAAACAGTGTTTACTATTTGACAGCTATCTGCATACAGGTTATAATGAAAGTGTTTTTATTAATAAGTTTTTTCAATTCGAAAGAGTTGAAATAGATGTAACACAAATGAGCAGAAAGGAACATTGGTGAATTGAAGATGTCTGATAACAGAAGAAGACAGACTCAATCAGGGGAAAGGAAAGGAGGTAATGCCGTAATCGCACTGGTGGTTGCCGGTGTGATAATAATCGTTTTACTGGTTGTGGTAATTGTTTTATTGCTGAATGGGAACAAGGCGAATAAGGATGCTGAAGTAAACAGTGATTCAAAGACCGCCAAGAGAGAAGTTGTTGTAAACGAAAGTAACGTTGAAGAGGTTATTGAACAACTGGCAGAAGCTACACGTGTTCCACAGGGTAGTTACACCGTAACTCAGAATTATGAGTGGCATTTCCCCAAAGGCGATGAAGCATCAACGGATGCACATGTTGAGAATCTTCCGGAGAACACAAATGATGTCTATTTCGACCTCTTTATTGACGGAGATGACGAGACACCGATTTACCAATCGCCTGTTATACCCAGGGGAGCCGTTCTCGAAGGCTTTAAGTTGGATAAGAAACTGGATGCCGGAACATACGATTGCATAATGGTATACCACCTGGTAGACGAAGATCAGAATTCAATCAGTACTGTAAGCATGAGGCTGCAGGTAGTGGTTGAAGGCTGAACGGATTTACGAACGTTTTAGTATCAGTTAACCATATTTCAAAATGTCAAGGAGGACAAAACATGAAAGGTAGAAAATTAACAGCAGTATTATTGTCAGTAGTTATGGTAGTTGCTTACAGCCTTCCCGTACTTGCGGATGGCGTAAACGGAGCCGGTGTTGTAGAGTATGATGACTCCACCGCAGTTGTATATGACAGCGTAACGGTTCCTACTCTTACCGGATCGGCATATAATTTTACAATCGATCCTACCGGTTTACTTCATACTTTTGATGCTGACAATTATGTAGCAGGAAGCGTTTATTTCGATTCTGTTTCAACACATGCATCCCTGGTTCCTAAAACAGGTGCTACACTTTATACAGAAAGTAAAGCAGAAGTTGCTGCAGTAAGCGGCAAGTGGGCAGATATTGTAAAAACAGCTTCCACAGATGATGAGACAGGTGCTATAACAGTTTCAGCTCTTAATGAAAGATTTTTCGTATGGGCACCCAAGGCAACAGCTTCTTCATATGTTACCAACGGTAAAGACGGTGAATACGTAGAACTTGACGCAACAAACTACTCAAAGTGGTTTAAAGTTGTAGACGACAGCGGATACAAGCTTGAGCTTAGAAATGATTACAGAGCCGGCGCAGATATATGTGATGGCAAGATTTATGCAACTACTTATACAGCAATTCCTGCTACAGGAATAGTTGAAGCAGTTGGTTCGGCTGTATCGGTTGATGATTATGCAGTCATCGAAGACGGAGTAGTAACAGAATATACAAACGTTTACGAGAGATCAGGAGCTTCAGAGCCTTATACTTATAGTCTTTTGGATGGGGACAGCGAAGATATGGTTTACACAGCAGCGAAATCAACCTTCAATGGTTCAACAAATTCTGTTGATGTAACCAATAAGTCCACAAATGATAAGGTAGTGAAGGCTGAAATCGTAATGAGCAACGTTTCCGGACTTACCTTTAAAGAAACTGATGCTTATGAGACCGATGAAGCAGATACAAGCGTTTATTTCGCAGCTACAGACGGAACTACTCCCGTGGCATTTGTTGCATCTGAAGACGGCGAAACCGCAACTGCAACATTTAGCGTAGCACTTCCTAAGAAGACAGGCGGAGACGATATTACTTACCAGACTGCAGCAACCAACGCAGCAGGCGGACACGTTTATGCAAGATATGAAGGACCTAATGCAAGTTACACCACAAAGGCATTTTATATCACAGCAACAGCAAATACAGATCCCGCAGCTGTAGAAGCTTGGAACACATGGGCAAAGGGAATCGCCGCTTCAACAAGACCTTCAGTTAACATCGTTTATTCAGTAAGCAATAACATGGCAGGCAAGACTGTAACCTTTAATGCAAACTATGGTGAGACACCTGCAACTTCAACAGCTACAACTGGTGCAGACGGCAAGGTAACAGCTCCTTCAACCATTACCAGAGCTGATTATACACTTGAAGGTTGGTATGAAGATGAAGAATGCACACCTGCTAAGAAGGTAGATCTTGCAACCAAGACATTCAGCGCAGACACAACACTGTATGCTAACTGGACTCAGGATTCATATGATGTAACATTTGATCTTAACTATGACGGTGCAGCAGATCCCGAAGTAGTAGCAGTTGCAGCAGGCGCACATCCTGAAGCACCCGCAGATCCTACACGTTCCGGTTACAACTTCAAGTTCTGGGGCGCAACATATAATGCAAACGCAGCAGTAGATTTCGATACCATCAGTGCAGAAGCAACAGTATATGCAATTTGGGAAGAAGTAGCTCCTACCGAACTTGAAGGAAGTTACGATTCCACTACTAAGATTTACAGCGTAACTCTTGCAGCAGCAGTTTCTGATGTAACTGATATCACAAATGTAAAGATTAACGATAACGATCTTACATCAGGTATTTCTACAAATGCTTCCGGAACCAAGGTTAAGTTTGCTAAGGATGATGTAAAGGCAGCTATAGGCGATACCGATTGGGCTACTACAACTGAGTTGGTATTCACATTTACAGTCGATGGAACCAATTACATCTGCACAATCGCAAGATAATGAGTGATGTTCAGTTTAAAACGTAATTAAGCAATGATTAAATCAATAGGGTTGCCTTTAAAAGGCAATCCTATTGGTATGTTAAGCCATTTTGGTTTATAATGGATTAAGGGGTAACAGTTAAGATGAAGAAGTGGGACAGTTATCAGACATTATTTGAAGAATTGAATAATTCCTGTGTATATCTGGTTTTACGTAACTATGAAAAATACGGAAATGAGGACTGGCTGGATATCCATGATGATATAGATTTTTTGTGTGAAGATATTGAACAGTTTATCAATACCGTAGGGGCGGGCTATATTGATTTGAATGATAAAATCCATATGCTTGCCGATATTGGTGGAAATGTTGTCAGGATAGACATCAGATCTGTGGGTGACGGTTATTATGATGAACTGTGGCAACGAAATATGCTGAAGAACCGAAAAAAATACAAGGATCTGTTTGTTATGGATGATGTGGATTATTTCTATTCCCTTATTTATCACGAGCTGTACCATAAAAACAGATTGGATGAGGATTATATAAATAAGCTGAAAGACATTTCTGCGCGTACAGGCATTGATTTTGAGCCGGAGCGTGCAAAGGAGATCATCGATTCCTATATGTCAAATTTGGGCTATAGGGATACGGGATACAGAAGTAAGAGCCTCAGAACGGAGAATTAAAAGTGGGAGAAAAAATAAAAAAAATTAAAACCATTCATATTGGGGATGAAGAATTTGAGGTAGAGTTAAACGCTCCTGAATCCGTAAACGGAGAGGAGATAATACATATTCAGAATGATAAGTACAGATTTGCATGCAGCAAATCGGATTTTGTCGATATAGCGACTCAGATAGTTGGAGCCGGAGCAAATTTAAGATCATATAAGGGATTGTAATCATGAAGGGGCTGTTAACTGATATTGATTATAGGATTGTCATCAATACTGATGATAAATGTATATTGATTTTGTCGGGGAAAGATATTCCCCTTTTTTGCGAAAGATTGGTGCAAAAAGGTTATTCCG
>JAILPU010000272.1 GCA_024699395.1 Lachnospiraceae bacterium
GCCCATCCCAGATTGCCCTCCTTATTAAGAAGACCGGTAAGATTAATGACCCCCGCCGGCATATTGTCAATCTCAATAAGTCTGTAGAACACGTCGGGATTATTTTCAATGGAAGAAAGCCATTTACGTTGACCCTCAAGGGTAAGCTTCGGGTCGGTATTCATGTATCTTGTAATATCCGGATCCATCCTCCAGTTCATTATGGCTTCCAGATCCTCTTCTCTTATTTTTCTTAAAGAAATACTCATACCTTTAATCTCTCAAAAAGCTGTTTTACATCGGTTATCTCGATGGCGTCTTCAATGGGGATTGATAAACCCAGTCTGCTTTCCAGTTCCCCCATAAGAAGCACGTGGGCAAGGGAGTCCCACTCCAAAGTATTTTCCATGGTGCTGTCCTCTGTTATACTTCCCTCGGGAAGCATAAAAACATCATCCATCAATCGTAATATCTTATCTCTCATTATTACTCATCCTTTTTCTTTGCAAAAATCCGCTTAATTATCCCTGTTTTACGTAACAGGTAGCTTCACCTTCTGAAATATCCAAATCCACAAGGACTTCTTTTATTTCCTTTATTTCGGAAGTTTTTTCATAACCCAGCTTATCAAAAAGATTGGAAACGGGAGCATTCTTTAAAGATTCCAAGTAAAGAGCGTAAACAGTTTTGATACCCATCTGTCTAAGCTTTTCCTCCACCTTTTCAATCACAATATTCTCCACATTTTTTCCCATCACACGACAGCTCATAACAAACTCTGAAATAACTGCACAGTCTTTCTTTATAAGGGTGCGTAAAACACAAACCACCCCGTCATCTCCGAATTTATCGGACACATTAAAGGCAAAGAGTTTTTGACAGGGATCCTTTACAAAATTATCCAGCTCTCCTCTTGTGTGACGGCGGGTTGTAATATTAAACTGATTTGTCTTATTAAAAAGCTGAAGTATCCTGTCAAGGTTATCTTCCACCGACACAGGCTCCACCTTAATATCAAGCCCTTTTATATAGTCCTCAAAGGACACCGCCCTTACCTTTTCCTCATTTCTCTTTGCATTGATAAGGTAGCTTTCGGTCTTTTTGGAATCCTCCAAGGTATAAACATTCTTTTTAAAATATTCATTAAAGATTTTTTCCATTGTTTCGGAAAGCTTACTCTCAGACTCCGGAAAATCAGGCACTGTAACCTCCGGAATCATTCCCTTTACAAGCTCTCTCTCACTCTTGGAGTCATCGAAAAACACAAAGGAATCCACCGAAAGATTAAGGATTTTGGCGCACTTTAAAATATTGTCCGCCTTGTTGTCCCAGTTAATCATCTTAACCGCAAAATCCTCGGGCTTAAGAATCATATGGGGATGGTTTTCTATTATTTCCATGGCATCGGCTTCATTATTCTTGGAAACTATCCCCAAAATAACGCCGTTATTTTTCATATTAAGAATTACTCTCTGAAGATCTTTAAAGCACCTTCCCACTCCGGAATCGGAAAGCTCTACCCCTGAAGTATCCTTTTCCCCCGCAAGACCTTTCCATAAAGTGTTGTCCAAATCCAGTATCAGTACTTTCTTGGGAGTAACTCTCTCTCTTTCTATTATCTCATTAACCGAAGAAGCTATCTCCTTCAAAGCCTTTCCTGAGTGGAGAATCTTTCCCATATACCAGGTACTGTCGCAAAAAAAATCCCCCTCGCCCATCTTTTCAATCAGGGCTCTGTAGGGAAATATTCTTACATTGGAATGTCTCTTCCCTATCTCTCTTAAAAGGTTGGACCAAATCCTCTCAAGATCCTCCTTTAAAAACATATCCCCCAAGACTCTGTAGTCCGCTCCGTAGAGATACCCTTCAGAAACATAATAAATAACATTATCCTTAAGAGCGCTTTCAAAATTCCCGGCCCACTCGCCCATTATTTCGGATGCTTTCTCCCTGTCGGTCACGTGCTCCGTTAATTCGGACAGCTCCTCAAACAAAAATACAATCTCAGGGTCATAACTGCTCAAACTGCTCTCTTTATTAAGTAAAGCTCCAAGCTCATTGCCGTACCCTTCTGATGTAAAAACATCCCGGCTTCTTTTTAAAAGCCGTATCACGGGATCCATATTTATATTGGAAAGAATCGCTGTCCGCATATTAATTCCCTCAGTTTTCTTTGTATAAAAACCTGTATTTCTGCTCCGCAAGCTTCCAGTCGGTTTCATTATCTATATCCTGAACTTCAAGCTCATCAAGCTCAAAGGGAAGAATGTCACCCACCATAAGCTTCTTGTTTTTCATAAATGCATCTGTCTTAAAAATATAAAACTGTCCCACATCGTGATAATGCTTCTCCAGATCCTGACTTCTGGAATCCATGTACTCTTTATAAAGAAAATCAAGACGTCCCTCTCGTATGACCATGGCTCTCTGGGGAGGATAGGAAAATGCCACCACGGGAATAAGGGTCTCCGCCCCCGACTCTTCAAGTCTGGTCACTGCCTCCTTAAGTCTTTCTCCCGTCACAAAGGGTGCCGTGGGATAAAGGCAGCATGCGGTTTCAAATTCTATATTTCTTTTTTTACATTCCGTGATAAATTCCATAAGAACATCATTGGTGGTGGCGTAATCGTCAGCCGTCTCAAGGCTTCTCATAAAGGGCACCTTAGCCCCGTACTTAACAGACACCTCGGCAATCTCGCTGTCCTCGGTGGAAACATATACTTCATCAAAAACTCCCGAGTCAAGAGCAGCCTTAATGGAATATGCTATTACAGGCTTTCCCAAAAAATCCTTTATATTCTTTCTGGGAATACGCTTGCTCTGACCCCTGGCCGTTATTATGGCAACGCGTTTCATTTTCTTTTCCTCACAATAATGACCTCCCAAAGATAGCAAGAGAAACCTGCTTCACTACGGAGGTCATTTAATAATCTAAATATATTTCTTAAGATCGCTGACCTTATCGAGCTTCTCCCAAGGGAGGTCGATGTCAGTACGTCCAAAATGACCGTAGCTTGCGGTCTGCTTGTAAATGGGACGACGAAGATTAAGCATTTTGATGATGCCTGCGGGTCTCAAGTCGAAATTCTCTCTGATAATTTCAACAAGCTTTGAATCGGAAACCTTTCCTGTCTGGAAGGTATCCACCATGATTGATGTAGGCTCTGCAACACCGATGGCATAGGAAAGCTGAATCTCACACTTTCTTGCAAGACCTGCCGCCACAATGTTCTTGGCAACATATCTTGCGGCATATGCAGCACTTCTGTCAACCTTTGTGCAATCCTTTCCGGAGAAAGCACCGCCGCCGTGTCTTGCATATCCGCCGTAGGTGTCCACGATAATCTTACGTCCCGTAAGACCCGCATCACCGTGAGGACCGCCTATAACAAAACGACCTGTGGGATTAACGAAGAACTTGGTCTTCTCATCTATCATATTCTCGGGAAGAACAGCATCAAAAACATACTTCTTAATGTCTTTATGAATCTGTTCCTGAGTCACGTCATCATCGTGCTGTGTTGATAAAACAACAGCCTCGAGTCTGAAGGGATTGCCCTCCTCATCATATTCAACAGAAACCTGACTCTTTCCGTCTGGACGAAGATAAGGAAGAGTTCCATCCTTTCTCACGTCGGAAAGTCTCTTTGTAAGCTTATGTGCAAGGGAGATGGGATAGGGCATATATTCCTCTGTCTCATCTGTTGCATATCCAAACATCATACCCTGATCTCCGGCACCGGTATCAAGGTCATCGGCAAGATTTCCTTCTCTTGCTTCCAATGCTTTATCCACACCCATGGCGATATCGGAAGACTGCTCGTCTATTGCCACCAACACCGCACATGTATTTCCGTCAAATCCGTACTCGGATTTGGTATAACCGATTTCTTTTACGGTATCTCTTACCACCTTCTGAAAATCCACAAATCCCTTGGTGGTTATCTCTCCTGTAATAAGTACAAATCCTGTGCAGGTCGCTGTCTCGCAGGCAACTCTGCTCATGGGATCCTGCTCCATGCAGGCATCCAAAACCGCATCCGAAATGGCATCGCATACCTTATCGGGATGTCCCTCGGTAACCGACTCGGACGTAAATAATCTCTTTTCCATATATGTTTTCCTCTATTTTATAATTCAACCGGTTTTTAATCTGAACTTCTGATTTTCTACACCGTTTTCCACCATCTCAATCTGTCCGCCGAGACTCTGAAGTTTAAGATGAAAATCCTCATAGCCTCTCTGAATATAATTGATGTCGTCAATGGTGCTGAAGCCTTCCGCCGCAAGGGCAGCAATAACGAGAGCCGCTCCCGCTCTTAAGTCCGGGGCCGTTATGGAAGCTCCGGTGTATTTGGAAACTCCGTCAATAATAGCGGTAGTACCTTCCACCTTTATGCTGGCTCCCATCTTGGTAAGCTCATCCACATATTTAAAACGATTCTCAAATATAGTCTCTGTTACAATACTTGTTCCTTCACTCAATGCAAGGGCCACTGTTATCTGAGGCTGCATATCCGTGGGGAAACCGGGGTAAGGAAGAGTTTTAACCTGTGTGTGTTTTAAGGGCTTTGAAGCCACAACTCTTACACAATCATCCTCCTCATCAATCTCACATCCCATCTCCAAAAGCTTTGCGGTGATGGATTCCAAATGCTTGGGAATAACATTTTTGACAGTAACGTCACCTTTTGTCGCCACTGCGGCAAACATAAAGGTTCCTGCCTCTATCTGATCGGGAATGATGGTATAATCGGTACCGTGAAGCTTGCTCACTCCCTTGATTCTTATAACATCCGTACCTGCGCCCTTAATGTTGGCGCCCATGCTGTTCATAAAGTTGGCAAGGTCAACCACATGGGGCTCCTTGGCAGCATTTTCAATAGTGGTTTTTCCCTCGGCCATAGCTGCCGCCATCATTATATTCATGGTGGCACCCACGCTTACGCTGTCCATATAAATATGATTGCCCACAAGTTTTTCGGCATTTGCTTTTATAAGACCGTGATCGATGGTAACCTCCGCTCCCAAAGCCCTGAAACCTTTGATATGAAGATCAATGGCTCTGGAACCGATATTGCATCCACCGGGAAGAGCTACCTCCGCATGCCTGTATTTGCCAAGCAAAGCTCCTATAAGGTAATAGGAAGCTCTTATTCTCTTTATGTTGTCATCTTCAATTACGAAGCTGTTTATATGACCGGCATTAAGGGTTACCCTGTGCCTGCTCGCGTGCTTAGCCATAACACCGATGTTTTCCATGGCTGCAAGAAGCACATTTATGTCTCTGACGTCAGGCAGATTATCAAGATATACCGTATCATCGGTCATAAGTGAGGCCGCCAAAATAGGAAGCGCAGCGTTTTTAGCTCCGCCGATTTCAACTTCCCCCACCAGGGGATTACCCCCTTTTATAGCATATTGCAACATCTTTCTCCTCTTGGAACATCGCACAAAAGATTCTTTATAACAAAATTTCTTATACGATATCACATTTTAATCGTTTTGTAAATCAAACCTTTGTTCCCGAGCTAGTTCAGGTAATTCAAGGGATTTACCTGACTTCCGTTTATCAATATCTCAAAGTGAACATGGGGTCCCGTGCTCACACCGGTATTTCCGCTAAGTGCAATCTTGTCACCCTGTTTAACAGTCTGACCGTCACTTACCAATATCTTACTTAAGTGACCGTATCTGGTCTGTCTTCCGTCGGGATGGTTGATATATACCACGTATCCGTATCCGCTTCCCCATCCGGCCTTTGCAACGGTTCCACCGCAGGAAGCATATACGGGAGTTCCCTTGGGTGTAGCCCAGTCAACGCCCTTGTGGTAAGAACTTGCACCCTTTGTGGGTCTGGATCTCTTTCCGAATCCGGATGTAAGTCTTCCTCCGGAAATAGGCTTAATATATGTGGGAGGTATCTTGGTTCCTCTTTCCACAATCTTGGGAACCGCCTCCATTACAACTTCCTGTTTGATAACGTCTCTTGAGATGATCTTGTCATTCTCATATGTAACGTCCACGATGGCCCTGTGGAATCCTGCGGAGGGCTGCTGCAAAAGCTTTTGCTCCGTGGTGTACCAGTCATCGTTGTCTATATAAATAATGTCTGCATCATATATTTCTTCCACATACTCTTCCTGTGTCCTGATAACAGAAAGTTCCGGCTTTGGAACAGTGATTATAAGCTTATCACCCACACGTATCGTAGAGGAGGTATCGTTCAAAAGATCCGGGTTCATAGCCACGATGTCGTCCATGGGAATGTCCACTTTAATGGCAATCTCAGAAAGTGTATCTCCCGATACGACCTCATACTCGGAAGGGGTTTCCTGATCCTTCACAACCTCGTTCACAACCTCATCGAAACTCTTTATACAATCGGCATTAACATACTCTTCCGCAATCTCCACCTTCTGCTGGAAAAAAATGTCTTTAAGCCCCAGCTCGAATTCGCTGAAACGCATGTCCTCGGCATCTTGCTCGATATTTCCATCATAGACGAAAACATTAGCGATACCGCCGGACATAAGAGCCTCGTTTTTACCGGATGCATTTTCCTTTTTAAATACTTCTGCCGTAAGTACGTTAAACTCTCTGGTGGTATCCTTTTTAAGTTCAACGTCATACTTATCAAGTGCACCGTATTTATTCAAAGCTTCCTGAAGAAGTCTGTATACCTCGTCAAGTTCTCCCAGTTCCGCAGTATAATCATCCACTCTTACAACATAGGCATGCTGAAGAGTGTTTTTGATATTGTCCTGCATAATGCCGGAAATTCTGTCTATAAGCTCATCTTTTTTGGTTATGGCTCCCCAGATTACGTTTTTACCCTTTGTCTCCAGGGAAGCGTCTATAAATACAAGTTCTTCCGAATCCTTGGAAAGATTTCTTCTGGCTTCTGTAAACAATTCCTCGGCATCCGAAGGATCGGCCACAAAGCCCACACTCTGAGAATTAATAAGTACTTCAAAATAATTGTCCCCGCCCTTTTCAAAAGGAGTAAAGCCTTGGGAAAAAAGGGCATATATAAACGCGGCAATAAGCGCTCCCATTCTGAAGCGCCACCACAAATTTCTATTCTTACTGTTTTTCATTATTTCTTCTTTCGTACACTGTAACCGAAAGTTCCAAGCTTTTCACCGCAGTCAAAATAGGTGCCGTGGGAATAAACAAGGGGATTGGCCTTACTTAAGTCAAACTTTCCTGTCTCATCCATATATTCCTCATCGGCATGGACTGCCAATACCTCTGCCAAAAACATGTCATGGCTTCCCAAAGCTGTTACGCTTACAACTTTACACTCGATATTAACCGGGCACTCCTTTATGAGAGGTGCCTTTACAAATTCCCCGTCCACAGGGGTGAGACCCGCTTCTTTAAATTTGTCGGTATCTCTGCCGCTTTTTACGCCGCAAAGATCCGTTGCACGCACGAGGCTCTTTGTGGTGAGATTGATTACAAACTCACCGGTCTCTTTAATCATGGGGTGTGAGAACCTCTCAGGTCTCACCGAGATATATGCCATTGCGGGATTGGTACATACCGTTCCTGTCCATGATACCGTGAAAACATTTATATTGCCCGCTTTGTCCCTTACACTTACCATAACGGCAGGCAAAGGATAAATCATATTGCCGGGCTTCCATAATACTTTTGCCATAAAACACCCTTATTGTCAAATCAACTTAAGATACAGAAGAACCTGAAAAGCTATTCCTGCAAGAGAAGCAAGCATTGTGATGACCAAAAGACCCTTGACCATTCCAAGACCCGAATTTCCTCCGGAAGCAGAATTAATGGCCTCCTTCAGCTTATTGCAGGAAGTCTCCACTGTGGCCTGAACATTTCTGTATACCTTAACGCATTCCTTGTGTGTAAAATCCTGATTTTCATCAAGTTTGGAAGTGATGCTGTTCTTAACAATCTCAGAGAGCCTCTCGCTCTCTGCGGCATCATTCTCATCTTTTAAAGATATATTCTGTATCTGAGCTCTCAGTTCATTTATGAGATTGCCCATCTCCTGAAATCTTCTTTCGTTCTGAACCGCCTGATTACCCAAAGCTTCCTCTATGGATCTTGTTGCATCGTCAAGACCTTTGGATGAACCGAAACCGCTTTCCGGATCGAGAGCAATCTTCTCGAGACGGTCAAGGCATTCCTTATATGCCGCTACCTGCATGCGAAGCTTTTCATTCTCCTTCGCTTCCGCCTCCATATTGGTCTTGATCATATCCTGTGCGTTTAGTCTGCCCGAAAGCTTTTCCATGAAGCCGTCCATTTTTCCTCCTGTGTCCCTCAAAGTCGCAAACATCTTGTATTTTAAGCCGTTTGCATAATAAATATACTCGACGGTATATTGAAACTATTTTTACACTGCTTAAACCTTTGGGTTTTAATTGTCTGTCTTTTTGGGCATATTTAATTCATTTAGAAACAATTTACCTTTTATTCATACTCTGTTCATAATTCATTGTTATACTGATTTTACAAATTAAGAAACAAGCCACTGTCACACGTGGTTGAGCATAATAGATAATTCTTTTCATAACGCCCGGGTGCGAAAGCACCTGGGCACTCCTCTTTTATAAACAGCATTTCTCACGAACGGCAAGCTGCCACAGATGTGGTTCAACTCGCCGCTTTTTAATGCTATTAATCTGTTTGCGAAAGGAATCAGTCGTTTGCCGCATTTCTCATACGGGCTTTACGCTCTTCAGCCTTTTTACGTTCCCTCTCAAATTCCTCCAGTTGGCTGATAGCCACGATTTCTTCATTTAACTGGAGCATTCTGGCATCCAGATCGGACACCATTCTGGCACATTCCACCAGCTCATTTCTTATATGTTCCGGTGCATCACCCTCAAATTTGTAATGTATCTTATGCTCAAGGCTTGCCCAGAAATCCATGGCAACGGTCCTTATCTGAATCTCCACCTTGGCATCCACTATCCTGTCGGAAAGATACACAGGAAGTGATACTATCATGTGATATGACTTGTATCCGCTGGCCTTGGGATAAGTTATATAGTCCTTAACGGATATAACTTTTATGTCCCTTTGCTCGCTTATCATATCAGCGATTCTGTAAATATCAGAAGAAAAAGAGCATATAATTCTTATACCCGCGATATCGTTAACGTACTTAACCATATTGTCTATGGTGGACTCATAACCGTGTCTCTTAAGCTTCTTAACTATACTCTCGGGAGATTTTATACGCGCCTTTATATGTTCAATTGGATTATACTGGTGGACATGCTGGAATTCATCATTGAGAATTTCCATCTTTGTCTCCATCTGTTTAAGTGCCGCATTATAAATCAGCGTCACTTCTTTCCAGCTGTCAACCCCATCGCTATAATCTGTTGAAAATGCCATACTCACCTCTCGGACCCCGGGTCCGAACCTCCAAGGCTATTTTAGCATACTTGTTTTCAATATTCTACTGATTTTTGCGCTAACGGCGTTTGCGACGGCATTTACGGCTGCCAATCCCGACGCCAATTCTTTCCGCTACAGTTGTATAGTACCCACATACACTAACTTTTTCATGGGTACCAACCCCGACGCTAATTCTTTTTGTTACAGCTTAGGTTGTGTCGAAATTCAGTTGTTTGAATTCATATGATAAGCTATAAGGGTTGCGCCCTCCGCAGCATTCATTTTGGGTTTTACTATTGTAATGCTGGGAATTCTTTCATTTATAATAGCGGTGAGTTTACGCTCTAAAACACTTCCCTCCGTAAGATTGCCTCCAAGGAAAGCAAGATCTAAGTCGTTTAACCCCAGCTTGTCATACATTGCTTTTATCATTCCGAAAAGATCTTCCGCCGCTTTATCAAGAAGCGCAATGGCTGTCGCATCATTTTCCTGAGCCATCTGCTCTACACAAAGAGACAAGGATGCAATCCTTTTTTTATCAGGATTTCCGTATATAACAGCCACCAGATCGTTGATATTCTCAACGCCCATTCTGTCAAAAACCGCCTGGGTAAGCTTGGTGGGTCCGATTCTTCCGTCATAGGAGTAAACAAGCGCCGACAAGGCTTCACGCCCTATCGCATAACCGCTTCCCACATCGTCTATAAGATGACCCCATCCCCCTACACGGATATTCTCACCTTTTTTGTTTTCGCCGTAGCAAATACTTCCGGTTCCGCATATAAGGATTGCTCCGGGTTTACCCTGCATGGCACCGTAGAGCGCCACCTCGTGATCTCCCCTAAGAACTATTTTTCCTGTAAAATTATTTTTCTCCGCTTCCTTTGCAATGAGATTGGTAACGTTGGGATTGCTTACCCCCGCCGCACCTATACAAAGAGTACGGCACTCCCCGTATTCCGCCAGCATCTTAAAAATATCATTTAAAAGTGAGCTCATTCTCGCCGCACCGATGCTGTTTAAGTTAAAGGGTCCGTATACTCTTGTGGCCACAAACTTGCCGCTCACATCCCATATAAGGACTGTTGTTTTGGTTCCGCCTCCGTCAATACCTGCTACAATTTCCATTTTTTGTCACCTCATGATTATATTTACACCGTTACACTATAGAATTACTTTA
>JAILPU010000278.1 GCA_024699395.1 Lachnospiraceae bacterium
GCCTTCAACCCGGCAAAATGTATTACTGCATCGGGCTTCTCAGCGTCAAAAATCTTATTAAGAGCCTCTCTGTCGAGAATGTCTGCCTCGTAGAAAGGAACCTTCTTGCCTGTGATAGCCTCAACTCTCTCAAGTGATTTAACACAAGAGTTAGACAGGTTATCCAAAACAGCAACATCATATCCGGATTCCTGAAGTTCAACCAAAGTATGGCTGCCGATGTATCCGGCGCCGCCCGTTACCAAAATCTTCATAATAATAAAACCACCTTTCTTGAAATAAAGCCTAATGGCTCATGGCTATATTTTGTGACAAAATTTATAAAAATTCAAGTCCTATATGGAGACATTTAAATTTTTATTCCGTTTTGTTTCAAAAGTTCCCTTGCGGTATCAACAGAATCAGTGCCGTATCTGTTTTTAATGGGAGCAAATTCCCTCTCTCTTACCACCTCAAAAGGAAGACAGCTGTCCATGCTCTTAATCATATCAAGCACAAGAGTCTCATATTTGTAACCGTTGGGCTTGTCTGACTTAGTGCTGACCCCGTTCTCATCAAGACAAGTGATAGCTTTTTCAACCACATGGAAAGGCATCTCGCACTTATCCACCTTACAGAGAGCATCATATTTAAAAATATAATTCAGGATAACTCCAAAATAATATTCATACTCGCCCTTATCATTCTTGGCATAACGCATCTCATCGCTCAAGTCATAATACTCCACAATGGAAGGTCTTCCGTCCTCAAGACACATAACACCCACTCTCTCATTGGGATCGGTTTTTCTGACCACCTTTGAACCCATGGAGCAGTTTGCCATAACAGTGGCACCGATAAACACCGGGTCGCACATTTTCTGAAGCACATTATCAACGGCAAAAACATTAATCCACTCAATGTTGTTCTTTTCAATAATGGAATCAAGACCGCTTTTTCTCAAAGAAATAAGCCATCCGCCGTTACCGTTGGGGGAAGTGGACACAACGCCCTTGTCCTCCAAAAGAATCTTGCCGTTTTTATCAGTGGTGGGAGATTTCTCCTGAACAAAGAAATGAACAAATTCGGGATTGTATCCGAAATAATTCTTTTCCTTAAAAAACTCTATGGTCTCATCATTGTTCTTGTCACTTGTCATAATAAAGAGATGAATCCAGGCACCTGCCTCATTGACCACGTCCATGAGATTGTTCATCTGGCACTCAAAAATAAAAAGCTCTTTTGTGACACCAATGTCAAATTTACCTTTTGCGGAATCGCTGCCAAGCCTTGTACCCATACCACCGGCAAGCATAAGAGCTGCAGCTTTACCTTCCTTTATAATAGAGAGGCCCACCTTTTTAAACTCATCAGACTTCTCAGTAATCTCTTTAAGCTCCATAATCTCAATTGGAGCAATCTCACCGGTATCCTTTGAAAGAGAATTCTCCTCAAGACAACTCATATCAAGATTGTCTATCTGATCTAAAAGCGCAGTCTTCTCACTCTCAGAAAGTTCATCAAAATACATAAGGAGATGTTCCTGCCCGTATTTTGCCAGTTTAGTCTTAACGGAATCTAAAATCATATTTTCCCCCTGATATCATTATCACGCGAAATGAATTAAACCCCTAAAATCCAAACCGAACCTGAAATTTAAAACACTCGCAATCTCATAAAGTCTACCACATAATGTGCTAATTTACAAATAAACATTGAAACAGCGGCGCACAAAGTTTAGAGGACAGACGATAAGAATCAGATTCTCCGGCAATTTCCTATAGAATAAGGCTTCAGTCCTTGTTGGACCAAAGCCCCTTTATTTATCTTCCGAGATAATGCACTATATTTTTTTAAAGTTTGTATATGGTGAAAAACACTCTCTAAACAATTTTCGTCCGACATACGATTTAAACTCCGGACATTGCTTTTTATAATTGCATTCCCGGTAACTCGTTATATTTGAAAAGCCAGACAATATCCAAAAGTTACCGCCAACTATTCCTTAAAAAGTGCATCCATTGTTATTACATTTACAAAATCACTATGATACCCATTATGTACAAGTCCGTATGTAGTCACAAGCGTGCTATGAATATACGATTCTCAAACACTTTATCAACCAAAAAAGTTTTTCCCACCCTTCTTCGTCCATATAATGCAATGAGTTCCGCTGACTTACTGCTATAATACTCATTAAGCTTCCTCACCTCGTATTCTCTTCCTATTATCATAGTTTCACTCCGTGATTATGTTATATTTTTCGATATCGAGCCTTTTTCCCTTCGTTATCGAAAAATATAGCATACATCTTTGTTGGTCATAAATGATAACATTAGAAGGATTTTTGTGTAAATTTTTATTTTTCCTTCAAACTTGCCTTAAGACCGTCAGTGAAAGGCTCTGCGAAATAATCAAACACGGTACGGGTTCCCGTGAGGATGTTTACACTTCCCTCGTTTCCGATATCAAGGTCGGAAAGGTCATGGTCGGTTGTAATCTCTATACGCCAAAGCTTTCCTCTCTTTTCATCATTGACAGGAAGAGAAGCGATGAAAGAAACTTTACCTTCTATGAAATCAATGTTTCTTTCCTTCAAGGCGTTGAGCTTAATCTTAACAGGCATGTCAAGCTCGATGCCTGTTATATCGGTATCGGGGATATAAGATTCTATCAGACGATTTGAGTTCCCACGCTCCATATATCCCAGGACATCACCTGCGTTAATTACATCTCCGGGTTTTAATTCCTTATTCTGAAGG
>JAILPU010000281.1 GCA_024699395.1 Lachnospiraceae bacterium
GAAAGTAAAAGCAGGGTTCGGTTTCTAAATACCGTTCGTACGGCTATTCAGTCTTCAAAATATTAGTTATAAAAAAATCACCTTTCTGCCATAACGAGGTTGTTAAAACCGAAATTATAGCTAAAGGTGATTTTTTGATCATTTCGATTATTATAGCTGTCATTAATATTTCTTCCAGCAGGAAGGGGCGAAGATAAAGAGCATGGGGAATAATTCAAGTCTTCCCGCAAGCATATCAAACATCAATACCACTTTGGACAGGACACTGAAACTTGAGAAGTTACAGGTGGGTCCTACGGCTTCGATACCGGGGCCTATGTTGTTAAGGGTTGCGGCCACGGCGGTGAAGTTGGTGCCGAAACTTTTATTGTCCAGGCTCAGTACCAGAATTGATGCAAATACGATTACAAAATAAATACTTATAAATACGTTTGTGGAACGGATTGTTTCATGGGAGATGGTGTGACCGTCCATCTGGATTTTTTTCACCATACCGGGATGGATAAGGGTCTGAATCTCTTTTTTGAATGCTTTAAAAAGTATTACAAGTCTTGAAATCTTGATTCCGCCTCCGGTACTTCCGGAACAGGCACCTACAAACATTAAGATAACCAGGATTGTCTTGGCAAATTGAGGCCAAAGGTCAAAGTCCGTGGTGGAGTATCCTGTTGTGGTTATTATGGAACCTACCTGGAAAAAGGCGTGTCTTGCGGTTTCGCCCAAGGTGGGATAAAGGTGCTTTATATTCCACATAATAGCCAGTGCGGAGAAGCAGATGATTGCAATGTACCATCTAACCTCCTCAATGGAGAGGGCGTCCTTAAATTTTTTGCGGATAATGCAGAAATAAACGGCGTAGTTGATACCGCTTAAAATCATAAATACTGTAAGCACATTCTGCACGTGGGGAGGATAGACGGCTATTGAAGCATTGTACAAACCGAATCCGCCGGTGCCCACGGTACCGAAGGTGAGTGAAAGGGCATCAAATAAAGGCACTCTGCATATCAAAAGCGCCGTAAGGCACAAAACTGTTACAAGGATATACAATTCGTAAAGAATTTTGGCTGTTTCCTTAACGTGAGGAACAAGTTTACCCACGGAGGGGCCCGGGCTTTCCGCCCTCATAAGGTTCATGGTGGAGGCTCCCATCAAGGGGAGAATTGCCATGATAAACACGAACACTCCCATACCTCCGATCCAGTGGGTGAAGCTTCGCCAGAAGAGAGAAGCGTGGGAAAGAGCTTCCACGTCATTTAAAATACTGGCTCCCGTTGTGGTAAAGCCGGAGATGGTCTCAAAAAGAGCATCCTCAAAATTCGGTATGTCTCCCGAGAGAAAGAAGGGAATGGCGCCGAAGATACTGAGGGCTATCCATCCCAGAGCTACGGTAGCAAAACCTTCTCTCATATAAAGACCTGTGTTTTTGGGTTTTAAAAGTTTTAATAAAAGTCCGGCTACCAGACTTATAGCGCAGGCGACGGCAAAACAAATGAGCATCTTGGTCTCTTTGTAAATTGCGCCCACAATGGCCGGAAGCAATAAAAAGAAGGACTCAAACTGCAAAATCCAGCCGACGATGTATAAAACTATTCGTACATTCATCTGTTTATGATCATCCTTCCAAGATTTCTTTGAGATCGTTTAACTTATCGTGAGTAAGGACCACCACAACCGAGTCCCCAACCTGCATTTTATCCTGACCGCCGGGGAGAATGAGCTGCCCGTTATGGCTGATTCCGCAGATCAACACATTTTTCTTTATGTTAAGCTGGGAGATGGGCACATCGGTAACGGCAGAAGGCTCCTTGATGTAGAATTCCAACGCCTCGGCTTTGCCTTCCTCGAGTTTGTAGAGGTTTTCCACGTTGCTGTTTAAGGAAGCGTTCATGGAACGGGCGTATTTAAGGATAACGTCGGCGGTAAGCTTTCGGGGATATGTAATGGTATCAAGATTGATATCACTCATAACAAAATCAAAATTAACTCTGTTTATCTTAGTCACGGTCTTAGCCTTTGACATTTTCTTAGCGTAGAGAGAGAGGATGATATTCTCCTCATCCATTCCCGTTAAAGCAGCAAATCCCTGAACATTTTCAATACCTTCCTGAAGAAGGAGATTCTGATCCGTTCCGTCACCGCATATAATGGTGGCCTCGGGAAGAAGAGTGCTTAATTCCTCGCATCTTGCGGGATTGCTTTCTATTATCTTAATCTGAAGACCGTATTCATCAAGACGCTGTGCAAGGTAATAGGCTATATTTCCTCCGCCTACGATCATTGCGGTGGAAACCTTTGACGAACCTACACCGATCTTTTTGAAAAATTTGTTTACTTCCTTGGGGGTGGCGGCGATGCTTATTTTGTCGCCTTCTTTAAGAACAAAGTCACCTCTCGGTATGAATACATCCTCACCTCTGGTGACCATGCAGACGAGTATGTTGCACTGGAATCTGTCTTTCAGGTTCATAAGTTTAAGATCTATCAGTTTGCAGTCGGGAGTGATCTTAAAGTGCAGAAGTTCGAACCTGCCTTTTGCAAATCTGTCAATCTTGACAGCACTGGGAAATCTGAAAATTCTTGCTATTTCATGAGCCGAAGTGAGTTCGGGATTTATTATTGCACTGATACCTAACTGTGCTCTCAAAAAAGGGATCTCCGTGCTGTAAATGGGATTTCTTACTCTTGCTATGGTCTTACATTCCGAAGCTTTTCTTGCAACAACGCAGCACAACAGGTTCTGCTCGTCGGAACCTGTTACCGCGATAAGAAGGTCGGCTGTTTTGATGCCGGCTTCCGTAAGAGCCTTTATAGTGACACCGTTTCCGATGACTCCCATGGTGGCAAGCTCATTGGTAACGCTTTTGACA
>JAILPU010000309.1 GCA_024699395.1 Lachnospiraceae bacterium
TTATCAAAATGTTGGTAGTCCTTGCTGTGCTTCCAGTCTCCGCCCCACCTGAATCCGTGATCCTTGAAAAGCTTAACGCACAAATCATCCGAATCTATTTTGTGAGGGAAATTTTTGCTTCGGTCGGCATATTCTTCAGAACCCGGGGGAGATATGTTGGGAGTTTTGTCTTTGTTGTAAGTTATATAGGGATTATAAAAGGGATTAATGTCCACTGCCATTCCGTAGGCGTGGTTGGAAAGCTTTTTGGTCCCTGCCACAAATCTGTAGTTAAAGCAGGAAGAATTGTTGTCGGCCATGGAAAGCACATCGTCGGCACCGTATTCGTCAATAAGCTTTATTTTTTCAATCTCATATTTGTTCTTATATAATTCTTCAAATATCTCCAAAAGATCATTGGCAATCTTCTTATTGCATATCAGTTCCCCTTCTGCAGGATTCCCGTTAAAATCAATATGCATTACATGAACATACATAAGATCGTCATAGGTAATAAGGGCCTTGTCATAATCGTCTGACGATACAAAGGAAACACCTGATATATATTGACATAATTCCTCGGAGAGAGGCTCACAGTAAAATCCGTTGTTTTCGCTTGTTTCTTCTGTGCCATGAATTTTTTCATTCATTTTGTTATCCTCGTGGGTTAAATTTGCATTCGCTGTGACAGAGCGCGTTGTTTCCGATCTTGCGCTTGGAGAATCGTTATTATCAGTATCAGTGACATCTTCTGCAGATTGAAAATTGTAATCTGTTGATTTGGTGTCAGTGGTAGAATCTGTGGTGTATATGTCGGAATTATTTCTGCCTTTCTGTGATTCCATGTTTGAATCGGAGCCGACTGTGTCTGTTGAGTATTGTGAATTATTTCTTGAGGAGTCGAAAACACCGGATTCGGATGCGCCTGATTGATTTTTACCGTCTGTGGAAGGGTTGTTATTGTCGGACACTGTGGCATCGGTTTCGGTTGTTGCATTCCGGGATTGGGAATAATCCAGAAGAGTCATGTTTTTCTTCTTTAATATACCCTTGAAGCACACTACCAGTAAAATGATACCTGTGAGGATGGCTACCATTTTTATTATTTGGGTTTTGTAATTCATAATTGTTTTATATGTCTCCGTAATTTTTATTGCAGATTCAATTCATTATTATATATCATTTTGAAGAGATGGGGAATGAACTGTTGTTTTTTGGGGTGGCTTTGTGTAAAATATTTGTGGCGAAATTATTGAAAAATAAGGTTAAGGCTCTTGAAAGCCGGAGAGACATATGTCATTTTTAAAAACAAAAGATCTTACATTTGAATATATACGTCGTGATGACGAGGGCAATGTGGAGAGCGTCGTAACTGCAGTGGACAATGTCAATCTTGATGTACATGAAGGACAGTTTATTGCAATCCTCGGTCACAACGGATCCGGGAAATCAACTTTGGCCAAGCATATAAATGCAATACTTTATCCCACGGAGGGTGCGGTTTTCGTTGACGGCATGGACACGAAGGACAAGGAGAAGCTCTGGGATATAAGGCAGAGAGCGGGAATGGTTTTTCAGAATCCCGACAACCAGATAATAGGTCAGGTCGTGGAGGAGGATGTGGGCTTCGGACCTGAAAATATGGGTGTACCCACAGCTGAGATCTGGTCCAGGGTTGAGGAGAGTCTCAGGGCAGTGGGAATGTATGAATACAGGAAGAATTCTCCCAACAGGCTTTCTGGAGGACAGAAGCAGCGCGTAGCAATTGCAGGAGTCCTGGCAATGCATCCCAAATGTATTGTTTTGGACGAACCCACAGCGATGTTGGACCCAAACGGAAGACAGGAAGTTATAAGAGCTGTCAGGGGCTTAAATGAGGTAGAGGGAATAACACTTATTCTCATAACCCATTATATGGAAGAGATTGTACACGCCCACAGAGTTTTTGTTATGGATAAGGGCAGGATAGTTATGGACGGCACGCCCCGAGAAATCTTTTCTCAGGTGGATAAATTAAGGGAACTTCGCCTTGATGTCCCTCAGGTTACAATGTTAGCCCATGAGTTGAGAAAAAAGGGAGTGGATATTCCCGAAGGTATTTTAACGAGAAAAGAATTTATAAGCGAGATCAAAAAGCTTTACGGAAAGGTTTATTGATGTCTATTGTTATAGAACATTTAAATTATGAATACAGCGATTCCAATCCCGCGGGCAGGAAGGCTCTTGACGATATTTGCCTTGAGATTGAAGAGGGATGTTTTATGGGAATCATCGGTCATACCGGTTCGGGTAAATCCACTCTTGTGCAGCACCTGAACGGACTTCTTAAGAAAACTTCGGGGAAGATATTGGTTGACGGAGAGGATATCGATGGAGATGACTGTGACAGGAAGGCTTTAAGAAGTCGCGTGGGCCTTGTTTTTCAATATCCGGAGCATCAGCTCTTTGAGGTGGATGTATTTTCGGATGTGTGCTTCGGACCCAAAAACATGGGAATGACCAAAAAGGATGCGGAGCTTAAAAGCTATGCCGCATTAAAGCTTTGCGGAGTGGAGGACGATCTTTTTTACAGGTCACCCTTGGAACTCTCCGGTGGTCAAAAGAGAAGAGTTGCCATGGCAGGGGTTCTTGCGATGAATCCCAAATATCTTATTCTGGACGAGCCCACAGCCGGACTGGATCCCGGGGGACGAAAGGAAATCCTTAATCTTATAAGCAGACTCAAAAAAGAGAACAATATGACAATAATTCTTGTTTCTCACAGTATGGAGGACGTGGCGGAATATGCCGACAGGATTGTTGTTATGAACAAGGGTAAAATCGTATTTAATGATATTCCCACCAATGTTTTTGCCCGGTACAAGGAACTTGAAAATATGGGGCTTAAAGCACCGGAAGTTTCCTATATTATGCATGAATTAAAGGAGGCTGGATTTAACGTGGATGACAGTATAACCACTGTCGATCAAGCCGTCCTGAATATATATCAGAGGATTTGCAGATGATAAAAGACATTACTCTGGGACAGTTTTATCAGACGGACTCTGTTATTCACAGACTTGACGCAAGAGTTAAGCTTGGGGGGACATTCCTGTTTTTGATATCTTTATTTATGTTCAGGAATCCCTTTGGATATGCTTTGGCTATCGTCTTTTTGGCAATGGTTATCCGTCTGTCAAATGTTCCTTTTAAATATATGGTGAGGGGAATGAAATCCATTATTTTCATCCTTGCCATCACTGTTTTGTTTAATTTGTTTATGACACCCGGCAATGTAATTGTCAGCATTTGGAAATTAAAGATTACAGATGCCGGTCTTAAAAATTCCATTATCATGATACTGAGGCTGAGCCTCCTTGTTACCGGTTCTTCCGTGATGACTCTTACAACGACTCCCAATAATCTTACGGACGGTCTTGAGAAGATGATGGGTGGACTTAAGAAGATTAAAGTTCCCGTACATGAGATTGCCATGATGATGTCCATTGCGCTAAGGTTTATTCCAATTCTTGCCCAGGAAACGGATAAGATTATGAAGGCACAGATGGCAAGGGGCGCTGATTTTGAATCAAAGAAATTAACGAAGAGGATTAAAGCGCTGATACCCGTACTTGTTCCCTTGTTTGTTTCGGCATTCAGACGGGCTAACGATCTTGCCATGGCCATGGAGGCAAGATGCTACAGAGGCGGCGAAGGTCGCACCAAAATGAAACCCCTTATATACGCCGACAGGGATTTTATAGCGTACGGAGTATTAATCCTTTACTTCGTGGTATCGGTGTTCGTGGGCAGACTGAAGATAATGAATTTTTGATGACGAAAGGTATTTTTCGATGATTTTTTCCAGAACCAAAGAAGCGAATAAGACACAGCAAAAGTATATTGATAGGGCTTACTTACAACAATTTATGGGACAAATCTTTTACGTTGTTTGTATGAATAATGGCATACTGCGCAATAAACAGTGCGCTTTTTATATAGCTTTGTCTGAAAAAGAAGCCGGGCAGTTTTTTTATTCCATTATCAATGACTTACCACGGGGAGCCGAGTTTAGTACTGTGAGATATAACGTCTCGGATCTATCGGCTCTGAATGCTCTCTTTAATGATGACTATCCGGGGTTCATGTTAATAGGCCATGGTTTTGTAAGAGTAACAGAGTTATATACGGCAAGGCAGGAAGCTACAGAAATGGTAAGGGATTTGTATAAAAGCGGTAGCTTATATTCCCCATTGAACGAAAAAGGATATGGGATGATGATTCCTGTCGGTAACACACATGTTACACAGTCTTTTTTTACTGACAGATCCGAAGCGGAAGCCATACCCGGAAATTGTGGGGTTGTCGAGCTGGACATATTTAGTCTACTGATGAGACAACGCCTGAATACGGTGCTGTATTCTATAGATGGCAGACTGGTATCCGGCTGGGAAATGTATGAGGGCGTACAAAGTGCATGGAGACATAAACTTCTGAATTCTCAGCAACTTAAGGGACTTATAGGTGGAAAAGATTTGCATATATTGATGTCAGATCCTGAGACGTCTGCTGTCATGCATTATAATGGACTGCCTATTTTATTTACGGATTCTGAGTCCCTGGATATATTCAGAAAAGCCAACAGAAATAATATGACTTGTGAGATGTTTGATGTTGAAATAGCAAAGCCCAAAGAAGGTCTTCCCATTTTTCTGGGAGATTTTGAGTATGCTGTGATAGATACCGGAGAAAAACATTTTTGTTATTCAAAAGATTTATACAGAATAGCAACGGACACTCCGGGGTGGATAAAAAGTGATGTTATGGAACGTGTTCAAGAAATAATGAATTTTGAAACGGTGTACACGCTTGTCTTTAAGGACGGATGCCATAAAGGTCATCCAATTAAGATTTCCGATAATCCTACTGCAAGCTCCGGAAGTATAGCAGTATTTGTGGATTGGTCTGAAGCTGGAAAATTTATAGAAGAGCATTCACTGAATGCAGACATAGGTATCATTCGTAGAAATAGTCGGGGACGTGATATGAAAGCGATTGTTCTGGGGGCATATCATATGGGTATAGAAAATGTCGAGATATGTTATTCGTTATCAACCGGCAGTTTGAATGTGCCTACAAAAGAATGGCTGGATTATGCAGATATATTTGGAGGGAGAATAGGTATTACAACGGAACAAATTCAGACTTTGATAGATTCTGTTGTTCTGCCAACGATTTAAAATTCATGGGTTTATTAAGTTGGATATAAGACGGAGATGAAATGAGTAAGAGAGTGCGTCTGTTTGTGTCCTATGACGGAACGGGGTATCATGGATGGCAGATACAGAATAATGTCCTGACAGTGGAGCAGGTAATTACGGAAGCGTTGCAAAAACTCACAGGGGAAGAAATCGAAATATACGGTGCAAGCCGCACGGATGCCGGAGTTCATGCGCTCCAAAACGTTGCTGTATTTGACACAGAATCATCCATACCGGCGGAGAAATTTGCATTTGCATTAAACAGCGGATTGCCGGAGGATATCAGGATAACATCCTCCGATGAGGTGGATTCTTCGTGGCATCCCCGCTATGTCAACAGCGTTAAAACATATGTATATACTCTTTATACGGGAAAAATTATGAATCCCATAAGAAGACTATACACATACCATTTTTATAATAAAATTGATTTGGACAAAATGAGAGAGGCCTCAGCCTGTCTTGTGGGTGAACATGACTTTAAATCCTTCTGCCAGTCGGATGCACAGGTAAACTCTACAGTGCGGACAGTTCTTTCCATAGATATATGGGAGGAAGGAGAGGAAGTAAAGTTTAAGATAAAAGGAACCGGTTTCCTCTATAATATGGTAAGGATAATAGTGGGGACTTTGCTGGAGGTAGGAGTGGGACGAAAGAACCCTGCTTGGGTTAAAGAAGTTCTGGAAAAGAAGGACAGAACGGCTGCCGGCCCCACAGCCCCTGCCAAGGGACTTACGCTTTACCAATATGAGTTCGAAAATTGATCATCAATATATTCGGATTTTAAATAATATGAAGTGATCGGATTAAAAAACGCAGTTGCACCGAAATTTAAAAAGATGTAGTTGTATCTAAATTGTACCGGAATCTAAAAAATAAAACGCAGAGGGATAAAAATATATTGACATACATATCCGGTTGCTGTAAAATATACAACTGTGACAGTGTTTGAAAATGAATGAACCAAAGCCCCGGTTCATCATTTACATACAATAATACACAATCCAAGCCGTAGCGGCCCGGACATCCGCGTAAGGTGTAAGAGCGTGTAAAATGCCGAAGATTCGGTTAATAATTGTGGAGGTAATATCATGAAAACATTTATGGCAAGTCCTGCTACTATCGACAGAAAATGGTATGTAGTAGATGCTACTGATATGACTCTCGGACGTTTGGCTTCTGAGGTCAGCAAGGTTTTAAGAGGAAAGAATAAGCCTATCTATACACCTTTCATTGATACAGGTGATTATGTTATCGTTATCAATGCTGCAAAGATCAACGTTACAGGTAAGAAGCTTGATCAGAAGGTTTACTATCATCACTCTGATTACGTTGGCGGCATGAAAGAGACAACCTTAAGAGAGAAGCTTGCTAAGAAGCCCGAAGAGGTTATTGAGCTCGCTGTTAAGGGAATGCTTCCCAAGGGACCTTTAGGAAGACAGATGTACAAGAAACTTCACGTGTATGCAGGCGCAGAGCACGATCACGCAGCTCAGAAGCCTGAGACATTGACATTCTAAGGGTCAGAGGAGGAGAATAAATCATGGCTAAGACTGAAAAGTATTACGGAACAGGCAGAAGAAAAAAAGCTATTGCCAGAGTATATCTTGTACCCGGCAAAGGAAATATCACAATAAATAAGAGAAACATTGATGAGTACTTCGGACTTGAGACCTTGAAGGTTATCGTTCGTCAGCCTCTTGTTGCAACAGACAACAACGGAAAGTTCGACATCCTTGTTAATGTAAAGGGCGGCGGATACACAGGACAGGCAGGAGCAATCCGCCACGGTATTTCAAGAGCTCTTCTTGAGGCAGACGGTGAGTATCGTCCTCAGCTTAAGGCTGCCGGATTCCTTACACGTGATCCTCGTATGAAGGAGCGTAAGAAATACGGTCTTAAGA
>JAILPU010000013.1 GCA_024699395.1 Lachnospiraceae bacterium
ATTTCAGCATTCCAGATGGTCTCGATACTGCCTTCATAATCCATGTAAAGGTTCCAGTCTGAAAGCGCAGAATCTCCTTCATTGGTTATTTCAACAGAAACATTAACCTTATTTCCCCAGGATGCAGTTTCCCTGTAAATAACGGTAACGTCACCGCAATCATACGCACACTCATTAGCTTCCTCAACATTTGAAGGCTGTGCCTTTACTGATTCAGGAATCAAACCTGCAATCAATGTCACACACAAAATGAGTGATAATACTCTTCTAAAATTCCTCATAAAAAAACTCCTCTCTTTGCCCCTTAACATACAAAAAAGCCTTAAAACAGGCCTTTTTAATCTTTTCTATGGGCAGTCAATGGAAAATTTTAACAGACCCGCTTAATAAGTAAAAGGAGTTTATATGGTTTTATTTGTCAAATCTTGCCCACTTTTTTTGCCAAACTTGTCAACTTTTATTCTAAAGTCGCAAATTGCGACTTTAAACAATCCGGGACCTCTTCCGGTTCGATTTGAAACATAAAATCCTCCGGGAATCTGCTGATATTCCTTTTCACCTGCTCGTTAAGCCGCTTCACTTCATATCAATATATTGCAGCAATACCCTACAGTTTTGATGACTGCAGGGTGTTTTTATTCGTATTTGTAAGATTTATAGGTTTTGTTTCCCCTATCATCAGGATAATAGAGATAGATAATATTGTTATCGGTGTCTATCCTGTCCATAACGGCGCCTCTCAGATATGAATAGGTTTCATCATCTGCCGAAAAATCCAAAGGCAGATCCATAACATTTTCATATTGAGGCCATTCGATTCTTGTATACTGCAATGAACCGTTCTCACGGTACCGTTCTTTTTCTGTCATAAAAAGGTACTCCGGATGCAGCTCGCTCTTTTCTCTTATTTCTCCGTTTTCATCAAACTCGTATGAAAAATCTGCATAGGTCCAGAAGCCATCCATATGGTAACCTTTTCCATCTATTGTTACAAAGGTCCAGTCATGACCAAAATCCTCAAGGCATCCCACAGTTATTGCATCAACATCACATTGTAAAAGAAGGTAGGTATAAATTGGTGCCACATTTGAACAGACCCCCTGATTTAACATAAAAGCACGATACACGCCGCTCTCACCAATTGTTTTTTCAGGCCATATGTATTCATATCCGTACCCCTCCCCGAAATATCTGCTGAGCGCCAGGCACTTTTCAAAATCGCTGTACTCCGGTTTGACATAACGATTTACGATATCCGTTATGCGCCTTTCAAATTCCTTTTCTATTGCAAGCATATCCTCTTTGGATACCGAATAATTGATTTTCCCCATACCGTCCTTGTAGGTAACCAAGCCGTCTTCATCCTCCGGTGACAGCATCCCCATTGCCACAGGATAAAAAACATTTAAAATACTCGATTCAATACACCATCTATATGTCTCCTCGCTTCCGCATTGGAAAGAGTCCTTTCCCTCGCGAAGTGCATCTATCAGATTATATACGGCATCCAATTGTTCCTTACTGTACAACACACGGATTTTATCGGAACTGACATGGGGATTGAATTCAATCGTAACGTCTTCCTGTTTATTTATCTTTTCAGGTTCATAGGAGCCCTTTGAAATACCATATTTTTCACATATTGAAGTAAACTCTTTGGACTCGGCAAACTCTCCGAAAACCCTATCTCTGGATTTCCCTTTTGCCATTTCCGTTAGCCAGAAATAATATCCTTCTTCATCAAAATCCCTTCCCATGAAAAGAACGTAAAGGCTTTTTAAATACTTGGGATCCGAGTTCCTTTTATTCATATATTCCAAACTGTGAATATATTTATTTATTATGGATACCCCATTCACAGACCCGTTGATAAGGCATCTCGTCCAAAAGCTCTGACCCTTCCTGTCTCCTATCCTGTTAAAGCAACACCTGTAAATCCTTTCCACAAAAAGATTGATCAGATTCAGTTTGTTAATATCAATTTCATCCGTAAAATATCCCGCCGTGATATCATTTTCAAAACACAGATTATAAAACTCTTCTGAATTGGCAAATCCCGTAAAAACCATATTCCTTGAAGCTTTTCTTTTCAGTTGGTCACACCAGAAATCAAAGCCTTCCTTATCAGGCTCTCGCCCCATAAACATGGCATAAAGGTCGGTCACAAACTGCTCGTCATCCGTTCTTAAAGCAATATACTCTTTGCTGAAGAGAAAATCATAAACCAGCACCGAGCCCGTGATTTCATGATTCATTAATCGTTTTTTCCAGTAAATAAATCCCCCAAGGTCCGGTTCTCTTTGAAATGCAATTCTGTAACAGCGATTAACGAAACCGTTTAAACCGTCATCTTTTAAAAAACCTATCGTGTATTTGTCTCTTAAATAGGGAGAATACGCCATCAGTTCACTGGTTTCGCCAAGCTCCTCTACAGACGCATCAAGAGTTGCAAAACTATCGGAAACAAAGATGTTATACAGCTCCTCAAGTGTTTTTCCATCCGCATCCGTTCCCTTGAACAAAGCATCCCAGGGTTTGCGCGTGGTATTCCATTCATTGGACGTATATTTTAAATCTTTTACAAAGCCGTCCAGCCTGCGAAGGATATCCACATCCCTTGTTGTATACGTCTCGTCCAGCCATATCCAGAATCGCAGCATGTCCCCGTCAAACAGTCTTTCATAGCTGTATTCTTCATCCACAGGATAAAGCAGCCAGGAAACGTCATTGTAATATCCCTGTCTCAAAGAATATTCGTACCGAAGGATATCGGCAAATCTTTCCGAGAAATCCCCCCACCATTCATCGGCTCCTCCGGGCACATAATCGGAATCCCAGCCGCACTGAACAACATGCCCCAGCTCATGGGTCAAACAGTCCACATCATAAGGATTGTCGGCTATCCATTCCTCATTTACACCTATGTCATTGTAGCACGTATCTGCCACATTTTCGTAATCATGAACGATTCTGAGATTAACATATGTGGGCAGTGGATACTCCTCGGTATCAAACCTTTCATACATCTTAGGATAGGCATACCAGAATACCTCAGCGCATCTTCTTATCTCTTCTTTGCCTGCATTTCCCACATGCTTGGTCAGATCTATATCCAACGAATATTTTTCACCTGATAAATATATATGCTCTGCCCCATTGTCAATTTCGGGCCAGTAACTCATCTCGGGATAATCCTTATTCAATTCATAAAAATAAGGATTAAAATCCAAAGATGTATTAAAATCCGTATCAAAAAGACCGGCTTCGACCCTATCGCCTTTCATAGGGATTACGCTCCAAAAACACAATCCCAAAACAAAAGCCGCCAGCCATCCTTTTTTACCAAACTTATTTCCCTTAATCATCCGATACATCTCCCTGTGAAAGCAAATCCTTTGGTTGGTTTAATCAAACCTTACCCAAAAACATTATAGTTTTTTTGTATCAGACAATTCAACTTAAAGATTTCTTAAAAAAGAGCTCATCATTTACTATAAAAACTGAATACTGAAGTGCAAACAGTTAGATTTCCGTTCTTTTGATTGACATAAGAACAGAGCTGGAGAACTTTTTATTTATATAGCTCTGCTAACGTAACAAGTCTAACTCTGTTCGGGTTGGTGTTTTCCTTTACCCATTTTGAAAAGCCGGATAAAGAAAACAACAAAAATTCAACTTCTTCATAACGCTTGTCGATAAGACCGCATCTATCCATCAGTGCGTCGTACACTTCCTTATCAATCACTTCATTTTTGAACTTGCACTCTCCGAGTACCGCCTTTTTATTCACATCATCAAGTCCAACCACATCAATGTCCGTAGGTATATGATTATGCCCGGGTCCCCACCAGCTTCCTACATTTGCAACAAGACAATTCAGTTTACCATCCAACCCTTGCGAGAGTGTGTAATACCTACATATATCTTCAAAAACTTTACCCATAAAAGAGTGAATTTTATCTTTTACGTAGTTTTTATAAAAAACTTCACCACGATTCATCTCTATTGCGGCTCTCGCCAGCGGAATAAATGAATACCAAAAACGATACATTCTGTCAGTCACTTCATAAACGCTTTTCCTGTTATTTTCTTTTTCGGTCATAGGCGTAATCTTTGAAATAATCCCCACTGTCTCTAAATTCTTCAAAACATAAGATAGTGTTGCAGTCGTAATATGTGCCTTATCCGCAATCTCAGTTACTTTGTTTGCACCTCCGGCACATACTTCTATAACAGCATTGTAAGTATTGATAGATCTGAACTCCTGCGTGAGCAGATTCATCGGCTCCTCATACAGGTATCCCGATGTTGTAAAAAAATTCCTTACCAGGTTATCATCCAGTGAAAGTTCATCATCAAAAAGAGTCAGATATTTCGCCACCCCACCGGTAACTCCATATACGATTGCTTTCTCTTCAGCATTATACTTTGGCACAAAATTGGCAGATTCTATATAATTAAATGGGCGTAGAAAAATCTGGTTTGTTCGTCTTCCAAACAATGGGCTTTTCTCGTTTAGAATCTCTTTCTCCATAAAACTGATTGCAGAACCACATATAATCAGATAGATATTTTTAGATGCAAATATGGTATCCACCGCGACTTGAAACCTTGAAAGAAATGATTCATCAGCTTCGGCAATATAAGGAATTTCATCAAGCGCAATAATTATCCTATCTTTACCGGCAAGATTACCTACAAAAGCAAAAAACGCCTCCAATTCAGTAACAGATAGTCCTTCCATATTCGGAGCAAGATCTGCCACCACTTGAGAAGACCACTTTTTCACATTGTCTTCTATTGAAGTCTTGCTTGCAACGTAGTAAGAGGCCTTTTTATCCTTGATAAATTCTGTTATCAAGCTGGATTTACCGATTCTGCGCCGACCATATATAACAGTCATCTGAAATCCCCTTTTTTTGTATGTATCTTCAAGAATACTAAGTTCATTTTCTCTACCAATAAACATAAACAAGCCTCCTTTTTGCTAAATTATATTTTACTAAATTATGTTTTACTAAAATATGTTTTAGTAAATTATATTTTAGTAAATAGTTGGTGTCATGTCAACACTTAAAAAGCCCCTATATACCATCTCTGATATATAGAGGCTTTCACATTTAAGTTGATTAATGTCATTATAATCCTATCTAAAATATTGATTCGGATTATTATTCGCTTTCAGAAGGGATATTATCACCACCCGTATCCTCCGGTGCAGGGTCGTCCGGGACTTCGTCACCCGGTGAGTCATCATCCTCCGAGCCCGGTTCATCCTCGGAGTCCTGTTCATCCTCCGTTGGATCTTCATTGTCCGGTTCAAGGATACATGGAGAATTGTAATTTTCCCATACAACTGTTTCCACAGGGGTCACTGTGAGAGTTCCCAGATGTTCTTCAATATCATAGTTTTGAGAATTATTAGATCCCCAGTCAATCTCATAAGTATTTGAGCTTGTTCCAACTTCGGTCTGACTTCCGGTGGTAGTAATTGTAATTCCCTCAAGTCCGATTTCTGTTTCGCATTGAATATCGGACTCCGGATTGGTTAGAGCCGTTCCGTCGTATTCCTTTTCCGAAGAACCGGTAGTCACAGTCAGCTTAGCCTGTCTGATTACCAGCACATTATCGACAAACTCCATATCGTAATTGGCCGAATTTCCGGTTTCGAAATTTGCAGTAGGAGTTATAGTATAGGTTCCTGCGTTTTTGTATGCTCCCACACTTAGTACAAGTTTCTCTCCGTATTGCATGGTAAATTCAAACCGGCTGCCGATCGGATTCTCATTCGCATCCAGAATATAATTGAATTCTCCATATTCCACTTCGCTGTCATCACTGTACTTACCATCAATCCACTCCGGTATAAAATCTTCTCCGCAATAGTCCCAAGGCTCCTCCGGGCAGCACAAAGCGAATGTGACTTTTATGGGTGTAATTGTAAGCGTACCCAAGTTTTCAACAATTGTATAATTGTTCGGACTTGCAGTATCCCAATCAATCTTATACGTATTAACAGTAGAACCGGCGTCCGTTATGGTACCTGTAGCAGTCACTTCTGCATTCTCCCCGGAAACCAAACCGGAAATCGACGCACTCTCTTTATAAAGGGGAGTATTGTCGTATTCCTTTTCATCTGAACCGGTGGTCACTTCAAGTTGAGCCGGAGTGACAGTGAGTGTACCCTTCACTAATTTAATATTAGTGAATTTGTCCGTAACATCTATTGAGCCATTCAATATCTGATATGTGATACCATTCTCTTCGGTTCCCGCATCAGTCAGACTGCCAAAAGTACGGCATTCACATGAGAATCCTTCTGGCAAACCACTCACTTCAACTGTAGGGTCTGTCAAAGGAGTCCCATCGTATACTTTCTCAGCTGAACCGGAAGTAATGGTTATCTCTGTTTTGTA
>JAILPU010000028.1 GCA_024699395.1 Lachnospiraceae bacterium
GATAAGATCTTTTCTATTCTCTTCAAGGTCTTTTAAGACCTGTGCCCCATTTTCAACACCGTCGGCATACACTCTCGAAAAAGAAACCTCGTCCTTTTTCCTGCCGTTGCTGTCGGGCCTGTAATATACATAGTACAGTTGAGGACTTAGGTTCGCAAATTCAGGAATCTTTTCAAGGAGTTTCACCATAAGATTAAAGTCCTCATTGAGTTTTCCCTCAGGGAACCCGTAGAAGCCTCCCTCGAAAAACAATTCCCTTTTAAAAAGCTTGGTGCAGAAGGAACAGTCTCCTCTGTGCATCAGCATTTCCTTAAAAAGTTCCAATGACTTTTCTTTGGTATCTTCCTTGGGAGGCGTACATATATCCGGAAGGAATTCTCCTTCGGGTGTAACTTCCTTCCTTCCCACCTGTGCCATGGATACACAATATTTTTCAATACCCTTTATAAGGGTTTCGTACATTTCGGGTTGTGAGATATCGTCACTGTCACAAAAACCTATGTATTCACCGGTGGACTCTTTGATTCCTGTATTTCTCGCTGAGGAAGAACCGTGATTATCGGTATGTATCACCTTTATCCTGTGATCTTTAGCCGCATATTCATCGCAGATTGCACCGGATGAATCTGTGGAGCCGTCGTCCACTATTACTATCTCAATATCCTTATATGTCTGGTTTGTCAGGGAATCCAAGCATCTTTCAAGATACTTTGCGGTATTGTACACCGGCACGATGATGCTTATCTTTTTATTCTCCGGCAAAACCGTCACCCGCCTTTCCATCCTCAATAAGCATATACTTTAGAATATCAGTTTACAAGTTAAGATTTTCTTAAATTAACCTTAATTAACCTTCTGTCTGGTTCATATAGGCAAGAGTTTCATGAAGTATGGGCGCCTGTACGCAAGGAGAGAGCTTACACATGGAAAACATGGGGCCCTGAGCCTGAAGCTTCATAGCATCCAGTTTGTTCTCCATATCCTTCTTAACCTCTTCGTCCACATTTAACACAAGACCGCCTTCAAGTTTTCCTATAAGGTCTATAAGACTTAAAGATGCATAAGAAGCATTCCACCTCATAGCTATGGTGTAATAGGCATTTGTTCCTATCTGTCTGCAAAGCCAGGGTGAGAGGATAAGACTCGCCACATTTTTGTAAAGGCTGTTCACATCCTTATTTTTAAACACAAGACCGTTACTCTTATGGTCTATCAGATAAGGAACAGCACCCGACATGTGACCTGCAACCACGGCGCATCCGCTGTTCATGGCTTCATTGATAACCGCTCCCCAGCCTTCATTTCTGTCGCTGGTGTGAATGAAAATATCCGCCTTCTCCATATAGCGTCTAACCGTATCGGGATTCTTGGACCCAAGGAGGGAAACCTTGTCCACAAGGTCATATTTGTTTACAAGATTTCTCACATTATCATATTCGGATCCGTTTCCGATTATATCCATGTGGAAATCAAGACCCTTTTCAACCAAAAGTCTGGCACATTCAACCGCATACTCGGGATGTTTCCAGTCCACCATTCTTCCGGCCCAAAGGATATTAACAACGCCGTTAATTCCAAGCCCCTTCTGGGCAAACAAAGTATCAAGATTGTAATGGATAACCTCCGGGAAATAACCGAAACAGTATTTCTTACCGGGGTATGCACCTATCATTTCAAAATCTCCCGCCACATATCCCCCGGCGCAGAGAAGGTAGGCGCTGTTGTTTCTGTGCTTTATGTGATCTTCGTACTTTTTCTTAAGTCCCTGAGGGGATACGAACTTCCATTTTCCCTCTTTATATATTCTCTCGGAATAAATAAAGGTAAAGCCTCCGCTGTAAAGTCTCTCAGCCATAATCTTCTCATCGATACCGCCGAAGATTACCACAGGAGCATCAAGCAAAAGCTTTTTCACATCCTCGTAAGAGTTTGCTTTCAAAAGATAGGGAAGGTTGTTTTCTTCTTTCCAGCCCATTTCCCTTCTCTCATCATCCATCTCCTCCATCTGTACAAACACAAATCTTCCGCCCAAAAGCTTATACATATTTTCACAGAATGGAATCTGGTGATGGTTGATGAAATTGGATACAAATACCACTTCAGGAGTATTTTCAGAATTTTCGTTCATTTTAGGAGCTTTTAAAATTCTTGAGTATATTTCCTGCAATTTCATAAAATTCGTCTGGGGATCATGGGTCTTTTTTGCACGAATTCTTGCATTATGTGAAACCGCTCTCCTGAAATCATCATTGGACCACATATAGTCCACCGCCTTTTCGATAACGCCCGCTATCCGCTCCAATTCGTTGATTGCGGGTGCTTCTTCCCTCTTCTTGGAGGGCTTTTCGGCGGTTTCATCACTATCGTTATTTATTATATTTTCTGTCTTTTTATGACCCACAAAGAGGATACCCTCCTGGTTTGACTTAAGTAGTCCGGGAATTCCTCCAACTCCGGGAGCAACACAGGGCATGCCAAGTATCATGGCTTCCCCAAGAGAATTGGGAGAGTTTTCCATACTGGAGCAGCATAAGAACAAAGAATACCTTAAAAAGGCGTCTCTCATCTCTTTCTCGGAAAGTTTTCCCAAAAATACCACGCTGTCTTCAAGATTGTTGGCCGTTAACAGCTTATTAAGATACTTCCCGTATGCAGATATCTTAATCTGCATCTTCATATCGCTTACATCTCTTATATCCTGACCCGCAACATATATTTTTGCGTCAGGATACTTTTGCTTTATTTTAGCCAAAGCAAGGATTGCATAGTGAAGACCTTTTATGGGATAGTCCGACTGGCTCATAAAAATGGAATGGGGCTCAGTCTCTGTCTCATTCCATCTTAAGCCCTCATAGAACGCAGGTCTTAAGGTTTCGTTCATAATAAAATATCTGGCCTCGGGATTGACCTCTCTTACAAATCTGTTATCGAAGGGAGTTCTTCCCGTAATATTCTTGGCAATCTTAAGAGCCTCAACCTCATGCTCTCCTCTTTTTGCAAACTTCTCCTTCTGCATAAGGATGGAATCTTTTCTCACCTGGTCTCTTAAGGTAACGGATTCATATACATCCTTGGGAAGATCGGAAAGATATTCTTCGGCGCAGGCGGTGCAGATCCCCTGAATCCCTATAAGTAACTTCCCGGGGTCCTCCGCCACTTTACACATTGCCAGAGTATGGGGATACTCGGTTCCAAAGCAGTGGATAATGTCGGGATTATAATCGTTTAGGATGCTTCGCATGCTGTTTTCCAGGGTTTTATCGTACACGTCGGGAGTAGTTATATCTTCATTAAACCCGTAGCACAATACTTCTTTTTGGTTACAGGTTGCGGTGAAACGTATACTGTCTGTAAAGGGAAAAGCGATGGCTAATTCTATGCCGGAACCGGGATTGGAACATACGGATGCGCACAGACCTGAAAGCCAGCCCTCTTTGTTGGAGGCTTCTTCATTCAGTTTTTCCGCAATAAACGGAAGCATGATATTGGTAAGCCACAGTACCTTCATTGTAGTTCTCCCTTCGTCTGTTTATTACTCAAATCTGTATATCTATGATAGTTTTTATATTCTTCCTATCCGGCTCAACGAGGCGCTATATTGCTTCATATTGGTTCTGCTAACCTAAAGCACACCATTCTGTGCCCCCGTTCGAACCGTGCAACACAACATTCACTCAATAATTCGTCCCGGATTCTGGCGAGTTCCAATTATTAAATTCCACATATTCAGTCAAGAATTCAAGCATATTCAGCACGCAAAAAACTTAACCGCAGGAATTGCTACAAACACATCTCAGTCAAATATCCAGCTTAAATAGGGGAGGATTCGCACATTCACATCATTGGCGCTTCGAAGAAACAGTGCGAAATATAAAATATAAAACAAAGTAAATCCTATGATGGCAACTACCTTAAGTTTCTTATTCTCCATGCGGATCAAAAGTCCGGGAATAAGAAATACCTGAGAAACCAGAAAATAGTAACCGATTCTGGAAACCTCCGGGATAAAGGACCCGCAACAGTAAATCATCAAAGCGAACAAATTCAGTACACTGTAAAACTTTAGGTGCATCACTCCGTTACCGGATTCGCAGGAGTCTTCACTAAGAAGCATTTTCATGCACACTACAGTTAAAGCCACCCCTGCCAGACACTTTATAATATTGGCATAGGAAACG
>JAILPU010000146.1 GCA_024699395.1 Lachnospiraceae bacterium
ATAAAAAATATAGCATAGAGTGGTAACCCTGTCAAGCAGGTTCATCTATCCGCCCCATAAATTAGACTAGGGCATGCCTCCGTCTGGGTATTACGGAAACATGCCCTTTAATGTATCATTTATGAATGTATCTTTTTATGAAAAATATCATTTTATGAAAGAGTTAGTCTATTTAACTTTGATTCCATAGCTGTCGCAGATATTCTTAAACTCTACTGAATTTGCGAAGCAGCTGAATACATAATCTCTTGTCTTGCCGCTTTCAAGCTCGCCCATCCAGAAATTCAAGCCATTCTGATCGAAATCACGTCCCATAAAGGCAACATAGAGATTCTTAACGTACTCTTCATTACTGAGATTAAGCTTAGCATACTCCTTACTGTTAATGAAGTTTGCTGCGCAAGATGTACCTGAAAGCTGACCCTTCATAAGTCCCTCAGCCCAGTAGTTCTGACCGTCCTGGTCACCAAGGCGTGAGAAACATACCTTGTACATTCTCTCGATAAAGAGATTAACGAGGTTAAGCTTGTTGATATCGTAAGCATTGTTGAAATATCCTGCGGTTATTCCGCAATCCTTACATAAGTTGTAGAACTCCTTGGAGTTTGCAAAACCGGTAAAAACTGTCTCTCTTGTAGCGCCTTTCTTCAATTCGCCCATCCAGTAATTGTATCCGCTTTCATCAGGTTCTCTTCCCATAAACATGGTGTAAAGATCCTTTACGAACTGCTCGTTTGAAGTGTTCTGTGCCTTATACTCGGGGCCGAAAACGAAATTGAATACAACGAAGGAACCGTCACGCTTTCCGTTTTCAATCTCACCCTTCCAGTAATTAAATCCGCCTTCATCGGGCTCTCTCTGGAATGCAACCTCATAACAGCGGGTTACGAACTTTTCAATGCCTGTAGGCTCATTTGTAGGTGCTATGGTAGGTTCAGCTGTGGGTGCTACGGTAGGCTCCTCTGTAGGCGCTGTTGTAGGTGCCTCTGTGGGTGCTGTCGTAGGCTCAGCTGTAGGTACAGTTGTAGGCGAAGTTGTAGGCTCTTCTGAAGGCACTGTTGTAGGCGCAGTTGTAGGCGCTTCTGAAGGCGCTGTTGTAGGCTCTTTTGAAGGCACTGTTGTAGGCGCCTCTGTAGGATTCTCCGCAGGGATAAGCACAAGCTCTTTCACATAGAATGTCTGCTCGCCTACGTTAGGGCATGAACTCGTGGGATCAGTCCAGATATTAAGCGCCTTGGTCTTTGGTGCGGACGCAAAATCCACCTGAACAGTCTGATCTGCGACAGAGCCAAATGCTGCTTTCTCAGGATCCCAGTGATTCCTGATAAATATGTTATTTGTATCGTCTGTTATACCAAATAGCATTCCTGCTCTTGAAGGAGTAACAGTCATCCTGATTCCGGAATATGCGCTCTTATCAACTCCACTGAGATCAAGTGAAAGATAATACCAGAACTCCGCACCTGTCTTATTGTAGGTGATCTTAAGACTTCCGTCCTCCTGAGGCTCAAGATTATAGATAGTTCCTTCAGGATCGGTGATATCCCTTGAAGGAACGAGCTTACCGTCAACAGGAGCCGCATCGGGATTCAGTGTGGGAACGGGTGTAGGTGTTAAAGTAGGTCTGGGTGTTTCGGTAGGTCTGGGTGTTGCGTTGGGATCCCTGGTAGGTGCCACTGCAGGAATAACGGTATCCTGAATGAACTTAGCCAATGTCTCACCTGCTGCCTGCTGTGCTTTCTTGCCGGGATGAGATCCTGACCCAAGTCCGTAAGGCTCCGCATAGGGAAGCTGACAGAAGAATACAAGTCCGTCATCGGGATAACGTTTGTTATACTCAGCTATTGTATCCTCAACCAGCTTATCAAAGTTGTCATATACCCACATCTGTCCCAGGCATCCTACAACTTTAACATCTTCACCGTGTAAATCCTTTAAATGTCTTATAAACGCAATATATTCATCAATGAAATCAAGACTTCTGTTGTCATAATCGTAGTGAACATAAGAGCAGTCATTTGTTCCTATGTTTATAACACAGATATCAAAATCTCTTGTTTTGTCATATTCATACTCGTACATCTTAGGGATATAATCCACAAGGTTCTTGTCACCCTTGGAACTGTAACCTGATAATATTCCGGAACCCGAACTGGAGATATAAGAGCAATCTGCGCCAAGGATCCTTGCAGAAACACCGGCATAGGTTGCGGTAGCGTCCTCATAGATTGTCATAAAATCATGGCTTCCGTCATCCAATACACCGTATCCGCAGGTGATGGAGTCACCGATATACTCTATGTAATGCTCTCTGTTGTCTGTGGGCTTGATCTCTCCAACAGCTTTTACATTGATATTCTTAACCGCAAATGTCCCCTGGTTGTACTCAGAAAGCTTTACAACGGAAACAACGTGCCACTGAGGATCCTGTCCCTCATCCGCAAGGACAACATAATTGGTATCCTTTGCTTTAATAAGCTCATCAACCACACGCTCACCGTCAAGGTACATTCCGACGTGGTTTTTGTGGTCATCAGCTTTGCCGGAAGAATCGCCGTCATAAATGTCAATTGAAGCTGCTGTTCCAAAGAACTTAAATTCTACCTTTGCAGCAGAAAAGGTCAGTATTCTCTGATTGTTTTCAAATTTTGTTCTTCCCGTAACCTTTACGTGCTCATTATCGGCAACAAAGCTCTGTTGGGTGAGCTCACCTTCAAGAGGCGCATCGTTAAGTACAACAGGTGCGTCTGTAGGTGCAGCATTGGGAGCTTCTGTGGGCTCCTCTGTAGCCGCAGGTGTAGGAGATACAAGATCAGGGTCAAAAACATAGCTTACACAGCCTGACTCTGCAGGAAGACTGCAGTTAGGACTCCAGTTTTCAAGATTCCAAAACACAAGATTAATCTCATTTCCGAGAATGGTTCTGGAAATTGAATAATCAATACAGGTATCACTCTGTTCAACAGAAACCACAGAGCTGTCCTGACCGACAAAACTTCCTGTTGTCCAAGTACCGTCATTGTCGGGATGCTTGTAAAGTTCTGTTCCTTCAACCATATAATCCATTCCGGCTCCGTCAAAGGAACTGTTCACATAACCTGTTTTACCATTGTTGTCGGGGTCAATAAACAACTCCATCATGGAGCCCAGATTATTACCCTCAACCCTTACATACAGATTGTCCGAATCACTTGTAACCTTTATTGATTCGGCAGCCTGTCCGGAAGCAGTCGCAGATGCAAGAACCCCGTCCCACGAGATGCTTGAGCCCTCGGCTGCTTTCGCTTGTTTTGACGGAAGAGACATACTTGTAACAGTCAATGCCACTGCCATTAAAACGCCAATACACTTCTTTTTCATTTCTTACCTCCTGATTTTTATTAAAAACCGCAAAGTGTTTTTTTATATTTAATCCGAAAGTACCCGCACGCACTTTACCGGGGTACGATAGTTATATTTGCTGATTTTAATACCTGTTTTGGGTGAACTTGCATGGATAACCTGACCGCCGCCGATATAAATTGCAACGTGATTAATCCTTCCCTTCTTTCCCTTTCCGTAGAAAATAAGGTCACCGGGCTTAAGATCTGCTACATCCACCTTTGTTCCCTCGTTAGCCTGAGCTCTTGAGGAATGTGAAAGCTTCACACCGTAATGAGCAAAAACGCTCAATACAAATCCGGAACAGTCGCATCCCTTTGTAAGGCTTGTTCCGCCCCAGACATATTTATTGCCCAAAAACTGCTTGGCATACTCAACAAGATCTACTCTTACATCGGATACTCCGTTTCCGTATAAAAGCTCCGACATGGTTATGGCTGTGGGAAGCTTGCTCTCCACAGTCACAAACTCCTCTGATACAAAAGCATCGGTTCCGTCCACTGATACCTGAACCCATCCGTTTTCACATCCTACATACTCCAGTTCCTCATTTTCAAGGATCTGTGTCATTATCTCGGAATCGGTTCCCGGTTCTACTCTCACATTAAGACCGTCAACCTTTGCAATAGCCACGGTCTCTATATTATTCTCGGCCTCAATCACCGCATCCGCCCCTGTAAGAAGGAAGTCGAGACTTACGTATCCTTCCACTTCTCCGGATATGATATGAGCCCATCCGTTCTCGTAATCAACAATCTCGCATGCGGATCTGTTGGGCATCTTCCCCACAAGACTGCTGTCGGTGGAAGCCTGCGCTCTCACATTAAGGTTTCCCGAATCCACATTAGCTATTCCTATATTGGTGTATCCCCAGTGCGCTCCCTCTGCGTTCTGCGCACATTCAAGATATTCTTCTTCGCTTAAAGTATTTTCAAAATAAGATGCAACACCTGCACTTGAAAGCAGGTCGTTTAAAGCTTCAGCTCTCGCTCCTGTTCCCCATATAAGAAAACCGCCCAAAACCGCGGTTATGATCAAAATTCCGTGCTTTTTCATAAATTGTTCTCCAAAAACAAACGCTCCATCGTCAATTTTACTATTTTTAAATGTCATAGTCAATGGCATTTCCCATTTTCACATCTTTTTTTATCTGATTTTTTAATTCCGTAAGATCGTTAAATTTAACCTCCGGTCTTATAAACTCCAAAAGCTTTACGGTTACGTCCCTGCCGTAGACATTTTGATCGAAATCATATAAAAAAGATTCCACCACGGGATGATCCGTGTTGTGTACCGTAGGCTTAAATCCCACGTTTGTTACGGATCTGTATGTTCTGCCGTTTAGGTTAACAAGTGCCGCATAAACTCCGCATTTGGGAATAAGCTTATCGGGGTCCGGATGAATGTTCAGTGTGGGAAAGCCGAGGGTTCTTCCTATTTTTGCTCCCTGTTCCACCTTTCCTTCCATTGAGAAGGGATTAACCAAAAGCCTATTGGCTTCCCTCACGTTTCCTTCATAAAGGAGTCTTCTTATCCTTGAGGAGGATACTTCCTCTCCGTCCACACATATCTTGTCCATAATGCTGAGCTCAATTTCAAGAGGCTCTGCAAGCTCCCTTAAAAGCTTCACATCTCCCATCCCCTTGTCTCCGAAGGAAAGATCGGTGCCCGCTACAATAAAAGCAGCATTCATCTGTCCCTTCAGTACCTCTGTCACAAAATTAAATGGGGATATGGAGGCGCTCTGTGTGTTTAATGGATACTCCACAAGAATATCCACACCCATCTCTGCAAATATCTCCCTTTTCTCCTTTAAAGAAGTAATCTCCTTTATGCTTCCCGGGGCAAAAAACAAAGCGGGCAAAGGGTCAAAAGTAAAGACACAGGTCTTTAATCCCTCTGCCTTTTTTCTTAACAATTCATCCAGTATACATCTGTGACCGATATGAACGCCGTCAAACTTCCCTATGGCCACAGCTGTAGGAGTGGTTATATTAAATTCTGTTGTATTTGAAATTATATCCATATTTTTGTTCCAAAGTTTTGTTACGGTGCAAAAGAAATCCTTTACCGCAATCGAATTACTGTTACTGCATGCCCTTTATTTATTCCGGTTTAAACATTTTGACAGGGTTGTAGGCAGCATTATCTTTGTTATATGCATATATCCCCATAAATGTGTTGTCGTGACGATATGCCCTCACCCATTCATTCTCGGGATAAACAACATTTTCCGTAAGTTGCGAAGGTTTTACCCGGTTTCCGTTGTCGATAAGAACATCATATTTTTCGTAGGTCCTTATTGGTTTTAAGTCCTTAAAATAGTCCTCAATCTTTAGTACATACGGTTCTGCCTTATTTTCTTTTACAAGGTGTTCCACTTCATCAAGCTTAAGGGCATCCTTTAACTCAAAAACAGATACTCTTGTCCTTAACAATTCCTCCATGCACCCAAAGCACCCAAGTTTTTCTCCTATATCGTTGCAAAGAGTTCTTATATATGTACCCTTACTGCAGGAGACTCTCATTTTAACAAGGGGAAGGTCGATTTTAAGAATTTCAATCTCATTTATGGTGACGGGTCTCTTCGCCCTCTCCACCGTCTTTCCTTCCCTGGCCAGCTCGTAAAGCTTTTTCCCGTTTACTTTAAGTGCCGAATACATGGGAGGCATCTGCATAATCTCCCCCGTAAAGGAAGCTATTGTTTCTCGAATCTCATCTTCCGAGCACAGTACCTCGCCCCGTTTTACCGCTTCCCCTGTCATGTCCTGAGTATCCGTTGCGATTCCCAGCCTCATTACAGCCACATATTCTTTATCTTTATCGGTAAGAAGATCGCACAGCTTGGTGGCACATCCAAGACACACGGGAAGAACTCCCTCGGCCTCGGGATCCAATGTCCCTGTGTGACCGATCTTTTTTTGTTTAAATATGCCTCTTAATCTGGCAACCACATCGTGGGAAGTATATCCCTTTTCTTTGTATATATTGATGATACCGTTTATCATATCTCTTCGGCTATCCTCTCGGAAGAAACATTTTTTGAAAACAGACCGCATGTACCGTTTTTTATTATCGCATCTGCCCGGCTATTCCTCTCGTAAAATACACATTACTCAATATATTTTTTTCCGTCTGTTCGGCTATCCACGAAAACTGTATCTTTACCCACAGCGCATGCATCACATTACTTATTTCATCTGCTCAGCTATTCTCTCGGAAAGATTGTTTACGCAATCATAGAAGGTTCCGTGCATGGTGCAGCCGGCAGCTCTCACATGACCGCCTCCTCCAAAGTAGGAAGCAACCTTTGAAACATCCACAATGCTTCTGCTTCTCAAACTGATCTTATATTCCATAAGACCTGTTTCATACATGAAAATAGCGCACTCCACGCCTTTTATATTTCTAAGCTGGTTTACTATTCCTTCGAGATCCGTTGTCTTTGCGCCGTAAAGCTTCATGATTTTATCAAAAAGGCAGCCCACAACGCACTTGCCGTCCATAAAACGTATGCTCTCCATAACAACCCTTCCGGCTATCTGGGTCTGCATATAGGTTTTTTCGTAAAAAGTTTCCTCGATTATGGAGGAAAACTCCACGCCGTACTCCATAAGTTCTGCCGCAACCCTTAAGGTATCGGGCGACGTATTGGAATACTGCATAACTCCCGTATCATGTATTATGCCTGTATATATGGAAGTTGCTATTTCCTTGTCCATATATTCTTTTTCAAGAAGGTAATAGAGCACCTCGCTGGCACTGCCGATATTGGGGTAAATTACATTTTTTATGCATGATCCCGAATTGCTGATATGATGGTCTATATTTATGGTCTTTTTGGCCTTTTCTATATATTTTACGGAGTCTCCCGTTCTGTCCTTCTCACAGTCCAGAACAAAGAACACATCGAAGGGTTCCTCCTCGGGGAAATCTGTAATTATCTCGTCAAATCCCTTAAGGATTGCAAATATATCCCCGGGCTCCTGCAAAAACACCTTTACTTCGGCATTTTTATTTACTTTTTTCAAATATTCATACAGAGCGAGACAGCTTCCCACGCAGTCTCCGTCAGGTCTTATATGGCCTGTTATACCTATACGTCCGGCATTCTCACACTCTTTTATGATATCAAGTTCGTTTTTAAGATTCATCATATTGTCCCCCTTTTCAAAAATTGACAAAAAGCCTCATTGCTGAGGCTTTTTGTAACTCTATTCCTGATGGTCTGTTACTCTTTTTTCATTGTCTGCCTGTATGACCTGATCGATCATGTGAGACATATTTACACCGTATTCTATGGACTGATCCATAACAAAGGTGATTTCCGGAGTGTTCCTAAGATTCAGCTTGGAGGCAAGTTCATGCCTTATATATCCCGCTGCGCTGTTAAGGCCAAGCAAAGTATTTTTTCTCACATGCTCATCTCCGAGAACGCTTATGTACGCTTTGCAGCTCTTAAGATCCGGCGCCACTTCCACGCACACCACACTCACAAGTTTTCCCACTCTGGGATCCTTGATCTCACCTCTTATTATTTCTGCCAGAACACGCTGTACTTCAGTATTTACCCTTGTATTTTTTACACTGTTCTTACGCATTTTTATTTCCTTACCTGGGAACCTCCACCATGATATATGCTTCTACCTGGTCAAGCTCCTGAATCTTGTCAAAGCCGTCAAATACGAGACCGCACTCGAAACCTGCTTTAACTTCCTTAACGTCATCCTTAAATCTCTTCAGTGAAGCAAGATCGCCCTCGAATATCACATCGCCCTCACGGGTTATGCGCACTTTGCAGCCTCTCTTGAATTCACCGTCAAGCACATAGGAACCTGCGATATTTCCGATAGCTGAAGCCTTGAAAATCTGACGAATTTCCGCATGACCGATAACCTTCTCCTCGTAAACGGGATCCAGCATACCCTTCATGGCTGCCTCCACATCCTCTATAGCCTGATAGATGACCTTGTAAAGTCTTACATCAACGCCCTCTCTCTCTGCAGTGGTCTTGGCAGTTGCGTCAACACGCACATTAAATCCTATGATAATCGCATTGGAAGCACTGGCAAGAGTTACGTCGGACTCATTTATGGCACCTACGCCGCCGTGGATGCACTTAACAACAATCTCCTCGTTGGAAAGCTTAACAAGTGAATTTTTCACAGCTTCCACACTACCCTGAACGTCAGCCTTGACAATAAGATTAAGCTCCTTTAAGTTGCCTTCCTTGATCTGTGAGAAAAGATCGTCCAGAGACATCTTGGACTTGGTCTCTTCCAGCTTCTTCTCCTTGTTCTGGGTAAGATATGTATCTGCAAAGCTCTTTGCAATCTTATCGGTATCGTGAGCAAGGAATACCTCACCTGCGCTGGGCACATCGCTGAGACCGAGAATCTCCACAGGAGTGGAAGGACCGGCTTCCTTAACTCTTCTTCCCTTGTCATCAATCATAGCTCTCACTTTACCGTGAGCAGCTCCCGCAGATATAAAGTCTCCCACACGAAGGGTTCCCTTCTGAACCAGAACGGTTGCCACAGGACCTCTTCCCTTATCAGGCTCAGCCTCGATAACAAGACCTCTTGCCTTTCTGTTGGGATTAGCTTTTAACTCAAGAATATCTGCTGTAAGTAAAATCATATCGAGAAGGTTCTCAATTCCTTCTCCGCTCTTTGCGGAAACAGGTGCGAATACTGTGCTTCCGCCCCAGTCCTCAGCCACAAGACCATACTCTGTAAGTTCCTGTTTAACTCTCTCAATGTTGGCAGAGGGCTTATCTATTTTGTTTACCGCAACTATAATCTCAATGCCTGCAGCTTTTGCATGGTTGATAGCCTCAACAGTCTGAGGCATTACACCGTCATCGGCTGCCACCACAAGGATAGCGATATCGGTGGAGTTGGCACCTCTCATACGCATTGCAGTAAATGCTTCATGTCCGGGAGTATCAAGGAATGTAATCTTACGATCCTTGGCGTTAACGGTATAAGCGCCGATATGCTGTGTGATACCGCCTGCCTCCTTATCGATCACATTCGTCTTACGGATGGCATCAAGGAGTGATGTCTTACCGTGATCGACATGACCCATAACACAGATTACGGGAGGTCTGGAAACAAGGTTTGTGGGATTCTCCTCCTCTTCCTTAAGCATTTCTTCTATAATGTCAACCTTAACTTCCTTCTCACAGAGGATATCGTAATCCATAACGATATTCTCCGCATCCTCATAGGAAATCTCCTGGTTTACGGTAACAACTTTTCCCTCAAGGAAAAGCTTCTTGATGATTACCGCAGGCTGCATCTTAATCTTGTCTGCAAGATCTTTTATTGTGATAGTGTCGGGAAGTGAAATTACCTTGATAACTTCCTCAACCACTTCTTCCTTCTTCTTGTCGGGCTTTATAAATCTGCCGGGTTTATTCTTAACGTTTTCCTCATTCTCGTATATAAGATCCTTTTTGGACTTCTTGGAATCCTTCTCCTGAGAGAAACGTCTGTCATCACGCTTCTTGCCCTCATCCTTGGCAGGTGCGCTCTGAGGGAAATCTCTTCCGGGCTTCTGGTCTCTTGAAGGAGCCTGAGGCTTTGAGAAGTTTGTGGGTCTCTGACCTCTGTTATCCGACTGAGCTCCTTGATTGAAAGGCTTTCTGCCCTGATTATTATTGTTGTTGTTAGAATTTCCGCCGTTATTGTCTCTTCTGAAATCAGGCTTCCTGTTGTTATTGGCAGGTCTTGCCTGATTATTATCGGTGGAAGGAGTTCTCTGTGCTGTATTTTCCTGTCTGTTTACAGGCACATTCTCCTTTACCTGTGTATTCTCGTTTGTATTTACTGCGGGCTTTGTTTCCGAAGGTTTCTTGGTATGATTATTATTTTTGGAGGGCACCATCTGCACACTGGGCGTAGGTGAAGGCGGTGTTAAAGGCTTGATGGGGCGCACGGGGGCCTGAGGTCTTGCATTGTTGTTATTATTGCCGAAGCCACCCCTGTTTGGTGTATTGTTTCCCTGATTGGGACGTCCCTTTGAAGCATTCTGACTCTGCTGGGGTCTGTTATTGCTTACGATTATGATCTTCTTTTTCTTGGGAGCCTGGTTCTTGTCCGCTTCAGGCTGAACACTCTTAGCCTCTTTTTCCTTAGCTTTCTCTGCGGGCTTTTCTGCCGGTGCTGCCACAGTCTTTTCTGCAGGCGCCGGTGCAGACTTTACTTCTTCTTTTTTGGTCTCAGCGCCATTCTTTGCGGCGCCGAAAGCTTTTCTTACCATATCCGCAGCATCTTCTTCCACAGAACTCTGTGCAGCTTTGGCTTCTATGCCCTTCTCCTTAAGAAATCCCAAAACATCCTTGCTCTGGATATCAAGCTCCTTTGCAAGCTCAAATACTTTAATCTTCGCCATTTATTTCCTCCGTTTTCTGCCCTATAAAACTCTCTTTCGGAAGCTGTTTAACGATTGCTTCCGCCAATCCTTCGTCGCATATGGCAACCGACGATCTGTCGGCTCTGCCTATCGCATGTCCCAACTCTTCTTTGGAACCAAATTGTGCCATGGGAACTTCATAGTAATAGCATTTTCTTTCAAACTGATCCATGGTATTGGCCGATGAATCCTTGGCCACTATAACAAGAAAGGCCTTCCCGCACTTGACAGCGTCAAGAGTCTGGAATTCACCGCTCACAAGTCTTTTTGCCCTCATTGCCAAACCTAATAATGAAAAAACCTTATTCTGTGTCAATTCCGGCAAACTCCTCTCTGATCCTGTTGTAAGCTTCCTCACTCACGGAAGACTTGAAGGATCTCTCAAGGCCTTTGTTTTTAAACGCCTTGGCAAGACAGTCCGAATTTTTACAAATATATGCGCCACGTCCGTTGGCTCTGCCTGTGGTATCTGGAAAAATTTCTCCTTCGGGAGTCTTAACAATCCTCACAAGGCTTTTTTTATCCTTCATCTCTCCACAGCCAACACAGGCGCGAAGTGTTATCTTCTTAGCCATTTCTCCTCCGAGGAAGATTTATTCCTGTGTTTCCTCAGCCTGCTCTTCTCCCTCTACAGCCTCGTCGAACTCATCGTAATCCTCATAATCTTCATCCATGTAGTCTTCGAATCTGAATCCGGGAGTATCTTTAGCCTGGGTCTCTGATTTTATATCAATCTTATAACCTGTAAGTCTTGCAGCAAGACGGGCATTCTGTCCCTCCTTACCGATGGCAAGGGAAAGCTGATAATCGGGAACAACAACCTTTGCTGTCTTCTCATCGGGATCCGCAAATACAGTTACAATCTTTGCAGGTGAAAGTGCATTCTGGATAAAGTTTCCGGGGTTCTCATCCCAGTTTACTATATCGATTTTTTCACCCTTAAGTTCCTCTACTATCGCATTTACTCTGGCGCCGTTCATACCAACGCATGCTCCTACAGCATCCACATTCTCGTCATTGCTGTATACAGCTATCTTGGAACGGCTTCCCGCCTCACGGGCAATACTCTTTATTTCAACTGTTCCGTCCTTAATCTCGGTAACCTCAGACTCGAAAAGTCTCTTTACAAGGTCGTGATGTGAACGGCTTACTGTGATTCTTGCGCCCTTTGTGGTGTTCTTAACTTCAACCACATAAACCTTTATTCTCTCTGTAGGCTTAAATACCTCGCCCTTAACCTGCTCTGTCTCGGGAAGGGTAGCATCTGCTTTTCCCAGATTAATGCTGATGTTCTTACCCACATATCTCTGAACGATACCGGTAACCACATCCTTTTCCTTCTCATGATACTGATTGTATACGGAGCTTCTCTCTTCTTCTCTGATTTTCTGAAGAATAACATTCTTTGCGTTCTGGGTTGCGATACGTCCGAACTCCTTGGAATGGATGGGGACATTGATTACATCTCCCACTTTTGCCTTCTTGGATACGTCCTTGGCAGCATCGAGAGTTATCTGTGTGCACTCATCGGTTATGTCTTCTGCAGTCTCAACCACCTCGCGCTCGGCATAAAGCTTGAAATCAAAGTTATCTCTGTCAATCTCCACTTTGATGTTGTCTGTTTTGCCGAAATGGTTCTTGCAGGCGGTAAGCAATGAGTTCTCGATGGCATCGAAAAGCGTATCCTTGCTTATCTCCTTCTCTTTCTCCAAAATGTCCAAAGCTTCCATTAATTCCTTGTTCATGGTCTTCTCCTGTTTCTTTGATTAAGGTTGTGTTTACAGATCAAGAGCAAGTCTGATCTGGGCTATATCCTGTC
>JAILPU010000154.1 GCA_024699395.1 Lachnospiraceae bacterium
TCCCATCCGTCTTCTCCAAGCATGTTAAGCTGATTTTCAATCTGATTGACCTTAACATTACCACCCAATAAACCACTGGGATCATAAGTTACCACTTTGTACTCGAATTTTTCCATATTTAATCTCCTTTTCAAATTCCGATTCTACCTTATTAAGTTATCCTTCCGGTTTTATGTTCCAACGTTTATCCCGACAAATTCATATTGTTTAATTCCGAAAATAGGAATCTAGTGATTCATCAATAAGTTTCAATTTAGCTTTCCAATAAGTTTTCATCAATAAATTTAAAATATGGTTTCTTATTAACTTCAGCGCTATGTTCAAGATACCATTCAACAGCATCTTTTAATCCATCTTCTAAAGATATTGTTTCTGGGTATATTTTACTTTGACGAGATACATCCAAATAGTACTCGTAATTGTAGAAGCTAAAATAATTTCGCTGTTCAATATCCTCATAAACATTTACGAAAGTTGGTGTTTTTCCTAAACTTTCATAGCATTTTTTAACCCACTCTTTAATAGATACAGCCAAGGCATTACCAACATTTAAAATATGCTCTTCAGGCTTTTCCTTAATGATTACTTCCATCAACTTGCATAAGTCTTTCACATGGAAGAATTGTAGTTTCATTTCTCCATCCTTTGTGTACTGTTCATAAGAACCTAATTCATTAACGAAATCAACAATATCTTTTTCGTTATACGCTGTTATATCAGCAACAACATCAAAAGAAAGGTCTTTTAATATACCAGTCAAATTATGCCTATCACCTTCAATAAGTTTTACTCCTTGAACCTGTGGTTTTGTATTTCTGTTAAGTACATATACTTCATAACCAGCGTTTACAAAATATTCAGCAACATACTTACTTACAAATGTTGTTCCACCTGTTACTAATAACTTTTTCATAAGTCCTCCTTAGTTATGGAAATATGAATTTTTATCATCCCTACAAACTGGATTTTCTTCATATCCATCTTCTCCTTTAGACAGATAAACTGAAAGAGAACTAAGTCGCTGCGCGACGGCCGGCCAAGGTTGTAGCGCAGCGTTTTACTTTCTAAAAAAGGCAGTAAATCATGTCTCTTAAAAAGCGTATTGTTTGAGTTACCACACTTAAACAATTTCAATACTACTGCCATGAAAAGAGTACCATCTATTCCATGTAATTACAATGCATTCCTTAAAGTTCGTCCTCCTCCATAATGGTAGTGCGGAATAAGTTTTATCTTCACCCTCACTTAACACCGTACACAAATACACCAACCACAGCCGATACGCATACCAAAGCAATCGGTGACAGTCCTTTCTTTCTTATCTTTCTTGAACCGAAGTAAACTATTCCCAAACCACAAGTAATAAGGATCGAAAGTATATCAACCTCGGCATCAGCTTGTAAAAAGCAGTTCTGCATGATCATATACGCACCTGTTGCCAATATAATCCCTATAATACAGGGTTTAAGTCCTCCCAAAGCCGCTTGGACATATCTGTTTTTCAGCAGATTCTTCGCCAAGAGCATTACGATCATGATTATGACAAACGCTGGAAGAACAACAGCCGCCGTGGCAATAAAAGCTCCAAGCACACCGGCCTTCGCACTGCCAACATATGTAGCGAGATTTACCATGATAGGACCGGGTGTACTTTCGCTGACTGCGATTATATAGCTCAGCATCTCTTCATCAAGCCAACCATGGGACAACACAACATCCCGGATAAGAGGAATTGCCGCATATGCTCCCCCAAACGAAAAGAAACCAACCTCTAAAAAGCCGATTAGGAGATCCAAATATATCATCTTTCCCCCTCCTTTTTCGTCTTTTGTTCTATCACAAATACGAAAATACTGATAAGCGCAGATGATAGCATAATCAATATCGTCGAAAACCGTATCTTCATCACATTTATGATCATCACAAAGAGAAATGATACGACCATAATGCAAATCTGTAATGGTTTCTTTTTCATTTTGATCACCATTTTTACAGCCGCATCAATTATCAATATTCCGACAGCAAGCTTTATTCCACAGAAAGCGTTAGCTATCCATCTTATTTCCAAGAACCGTTCCAAATATTTTGATATCAGAAAAATAATCACAAATGACGGCATGACAACACCAATAGTTGCCATAATCCCGCCTGCCATCTTACCTTTCTTATACCCGACATATGTGGCGCAGTTGATGGCAATCGGTCCGGGTGTAGACTCCGCTATTACTGTGATATTCATAAGTTCATCATGCGATATCCATTTTTTCTTTTCAACGCAGATGTCCTCTATAAGAGAAAGCATCGCATATCCCCCGCCAAATATGAACAATCCAATCTTGGCGAAAGTCATAAATAAATCTATGAGTACCGGCAAATCTCTATACCTCCTCTGTTCCGGGCTTTCCGGAATATCCCTTCAGTTTTCCACCGAATACCGGGAAGAAACCGGAATCACCGTAATTATCTATTTTTTCCATGTTCTTAAGAATCTCCATATCCTCATCTGAGATTACAAAATTAACGTCCGCATTATTCCGATATAATGTTCTGTTGCCTTAGTCTTAATATCATAACTACAGCCCATCGCCTATCTATGCCGCCAATTCTACCTCGAATACATATCATCAAGACTAATCAACCTGCATTTACTTGCATTTTTCTTAACATAATCAGTAAATCCGCTAAGAGAAAAAATGCAAACCGTTGGATCTGTAACAGGTAAATATTTAATCTTATCCATCAAGTTTTCATATTCTTCTTTGCCAAACGAAGTGTTCTTAAACTTACACTCTCCGACAAGCATGATGTTCTTATCACTCTTACCCAAAAGGTCTATTTCTATCTGCCTTTGTTTCTTCTCGCTGTCAATTACAGAAGCCTGATAATCGGTTATTTCTGTAAGAATGGGCAACCCCTTATTTCCGGCATTCATCATAAGGTATTCTTTGGCCATCTTCTCAAATACCTTACCCATAAAATCATGCAAATGCTCCTTAACATTTGAGCGGTAGTACACTTCACCTCTACCTGCATTAATCAGACTTGTTGCTCTGTTAACGTACTTGAACCAGAATTGTATCATGCTGTCATTTAAGACATAATACGGTTTTTTGGACATTCTTTTTTCAAGCAATTCAGCACCCACAAGAGTTTTCAACGGATATGTCACATCATCGGAACCGATATAGGTTGCAATTTCACTGTTTTTCGTGTAACCTGTAGCCACTGCCGAAATAATAGTATTATATAAAGCCGGATCTTGCTTATCACTTGTAATAACGGTCTTAACCTGCTCCTCAGTAAAGTATCCGCCAACAGAATAAAACTGCTCTATTATATTCTCCTCAAGGCTTAGCTTCGGATTAAATTGCACTACGTATTTAGCCACGCCATTTGTAAGCCCATAGCAAATCGCCTTCTCTTCATTTGAATAGCCATCGAGAAATTCAGCCGTTTCAAGATAGTTAAATGGTCTAAGCCGTAATTCCAAATCGCTTCTCCCATGCAACGGAGCTTCCTTACCAATGACTTCTTCTTTCATGAAGCTGACAAATGATCCGCATAATATAAAGAACAGCTTCCCCTTTTTCCATTGGGTATCAATTATTTTCTGCAAAACCGACTGTATATAGGGACACTTCTTAGCAAGATAAGGATATTCGTCTATAAAGAAAATAATCCTTTCTTTCTCAGCACGCTTTCCAACGTATTCAAATAACTTTTCAAAACTGTTAAAGCTGATATTATCAAGTAATTCCGGTGCTAAAGCCATAAGTACGGATTCAGTCATCAAAGATAACAGCTCAGATTCTTCTCTCTCGACCGCAGTAAAAGAAATATGCAGGCAATCATGTTCTTCCATGAATTTGTTAATTAGCTCTGTCTTGCCAACTCTTCTTCTGCCGTACAAAATAGTCATTACAAAGCCATCTTTTTTGTACTTTCCGTCAAGAGTCTTTAACTCTGATGTTCGTCCTCTGAACGTATCTACCATCTCGACCTCCATAGTGCAAATTTGATTTACCCAAATCGATTTCGCCCAAATACATTTCGGTTAATTGCATTTCGGTTAATTGCATTATAAAACGTGTAATCTAAAAACGCAAGGGCAATATAAGATATTCCTTAAAGTTCGTCCTCCTCCATAATGGTAGTGCGGAAAATGCAACGCTCCCGATCATCGGTTTGTGGCCGGTGACCGGGAGCCTTTTTCGCAGTTATTCTTCTTTCGTCAGCACTTTCTTCTGCCAGCTTTTCTGTCCGCATTTGGGGCATTTCATGTATCTCGTTCTGCCCATGT
>JAILPU010000169.1 GCA_024699395.1 Lachnospiraceae bacterium
TAAGGGCGGGAGTGTTAAGGCTCTACGAGCAGCTCCACAGGCTTGATGCAGGATGGGGCGGCATCGAAAGTTACGTAAAGGAACTTATCGATCAGCATCTTTTTACATTTAAAAAGCTTTATCTGAATGATGAATCCATCAAAAATCTTATCATAGTTGATGATTATATATCCCCCTGGGTGTTAAGGGGCGGTATCAAGACTAAAAAGGACGAAATGTTTGAAATCGGCGCCCTAAAAAAGCTTATCAAAATGCTTGTGACCAACGATAAGCCCAAAGCGGCGCAGATTCTTGGAATATCCGAGGAAAAGATACCCCTTATGCTTATAAGCGCCGTTATGATAAAAAGGATTTCTGAGGTAACGGGAGCTGACAATATATGGGCTCCGGGAGTTACCCTTGGTGACGGTATTGCTTATGAATATGCGGAATCCATGGGACTTTTGAAGGACGACCATGATTTTGAGAGGGATATAATCGCAGGAGCGTACAATACTTTAAGAAGATATAAGGAGAGCATTAAGGATTCAAAAGCGTTGGAGAGCATGGCTCTTAATATATTTGACGCTACCAAAAGGATACACGGGCTGGGAAAAAGAGAAAGGCTTTTGCTTCGTCTTGCGGCAATCCTTTCCAAGTGCGGAAAGTATATCAATATGGCAGACGAGGGAGTTATCTCATCCCAGATAATAATGAATACGGAGATTATGGGACTCTCTCCGGGGGAGCATGCCGTGGTTGCCAATACAGTACGGTTATTATATACTGAATTTGTTTATGGTGACGGGAAGGAAACCTTTGATACACTTTTGGTGGCAAAGCTTTCCGCTATTTTAAAAATGGCATCGGTATTCTGTTTAAATCCCGATAAAACACCTGAAAAGCTCACTATAGCCAAAGATACGGGGGTTATTACCTTTAATGTGAGCATTTTAAAGGATTATGCCATTGAGAGCAGTATTTTCAAAACAAACGCCGTCTTTTTCAGGGAGGTATTCGGCGTTTCGCCTGTTCTTAAGATAAGAAAACCAAGACTGGGGGGACAATAGATGAATGATTTTAACAGTCCCGATTATTATTACAACAGGGAACTGAGCTGGCTTTTGTTTAACAGACGTGTTCTTGGGGAGGCGAAGGATAAGAACAATCCTTTGTTTGAAAGACTTAAATTTTTAAGTATAACCGCTTCCAATCTTGATGAGTTCTTTATGGTAAGGATTGCATCCTTAAAGGATATGGTAAGCGCCGGGTATGAAAAACCCGACATTGCCGGGCTTTCTCCCAAGGAACAGCTTCATCTTCTGGATAAAGAAGTTCACAAGCTGGTGGAAGATCAGTACAACGTATACAACAGATCCTTACTTCCGCTTTTGTTCAAGAGCGGGCTTCATATTGTAAAGCATTACGAACAGCTTTCGGACAGCCAGAAGGAATATGTGGACCGGTACTTTATGGATAATGTATATCCGGTACTGACTCCCATGGCGGTGGATTCCTCACGACCTTTTCCCCTTATAAGAAACAAGTCATTAAACATTGGGGCGATGGTGAAAAAGTCGGGAAGAGACGATATTGAGTTTGTCACCGTTCAGGTTCCGGGAGTGCTTGACAGGATAGTGGAGATACCCGGGGAAGGGACACGAACCGTTATCTATCTCGAGGAAGTTATTGCCGGCAATATGAACCGTCTCTTTTTGAATTACGATATAGTGAGCGCTCATCTTTTCAGGATTATGCGTAACGCGGATCTTACCATTGAGGAGGATGAGGCGGCTGACCTATTGAAGGAGATAGAAAAGCAGCTTAAGAAGAGCCACAGAGGCGAACCCATCAGACTTGAGGTGGAAGCCGGTATTGATAAGAGACTTCTTGATTTTATTAAAAAGGAACTTAAGATTGACGACAGTCAGCTTTATGAAATAGACGGTCCTTTAGATCTTACGGTTCTTATGAAGCTTTATAAGCTTGAGGGATTTGATGAATTTAAACGTGCGGAATATGTTCCCGTACCTGTTTCGGGACTGACCCACGCTACGGATATTTTTTCAAGGATAAGGGAAGGGGACATTCTTATGCATCACCCCTACGAATCCTTTACTCCCGTGGTGGATCTTATCAGGCAGGCTTCAAGGGACGACAAGGTTCTGGCCATTAAGCAGACGCTGTACAGAGTGAGCGGAAATTCCCCTATTATTCAGGCTCTGGCTCAGGCTGCCGAGAACGGCAAGCAGGTTACTGTTTTGGTGGAATTAAAGGCCAGATTTGACGAGGAAAACAACATCACATGGGCAAGAATGCTTGAGAAAGCGGGATGCCATGTTATCTACGGTCTTGTGGGACTTAAGACCCATTGTAAGATATTACTTATCGTGAGACGTGAGGAAGACGGTATCCGCAGATATGTGCATCTGGGCACGGGTAATTACAATGATGCCACGGCCAAGCTTTATGTGGATCTGGGAATGTTCACCTGCAGAGATTCCATCGGAGAGGATGCCACTGCGGTATTTAATATGCTTTCGGGTTATTCCGAGCCACTTTTCTGGAATAAGCTTTCCCTGGCGCCCATATGGCTTAAGGATAAATTCCTCTATCTTATTGACCGGGAAAAACAACATGTGCTTAACGGCAATAAAGCAAGAATCGTAGCCAAGATGAATTCTTTGTGTGACAAGGATGTTATTATGGCTCTCTACGATGCTTCCTGTGCCGGTGTTAAGATAGATCTTATTATAAGGGGCTTCTGCTGTTTGAAGCCCGGTATTAAGAAGGTCAGTGAAAATATTACTGTGCGTTCCATTGTGGGGGATTTTCTGGAACACAGCAGAATCTTTTATTTTGAAAACAATGAGGATCATGAGGTATATCTGGGAAGTGCCGACTGGATGCCCAGAAACCTTGAAAGGAGAGTTGAGATTCTTTTCCCTGTGGAGGACAACCTTCTTAAGGAAAGGCTTATACGAATCCTGGATCTTCAGTTAAAGGATAATGTTAAGGCGAATGTCCTGATGCCCGACGGAACTTACGAAAAGCCGGACAGAAGAGGTAAGGACGCCTTTAACGTGCAGGAGTATTTTTGCAAAGAAGCTCTCAATCACGCAGAGCTAATAAATAAGAAGGAGAATGAGATCAGCCGGGTATTTATCCCGGAGATCGGACGAGAAGGATGAAAATAACAAAAACTGACTATATCTGCATGGGGGTGCTTGCGTTTATATTCGCCGTGCTGGTATTTGCAAGGTTGGGTAACACTTATGCCCCGGAAACCGGGAGAGACCTTTCCGGAGAGGGCAGGGAGATGGTCATCGACTTCGGTGAATATCTTACCGTAGATCATATGCGGGTTTTCTTAGGTAATCTTGAGGGAAGAAAAGTTTCCCTGTCAGCCTACAATGAGGTGACCAAGGAATGGCAGGTAATTAAAAGCGATGAAAACATTCAGTCGGTTTTCAGATGGAATGAGGTACATATAGGTTATTATCTCAGATATCTGGGAATTGTATGTACAAGCGATTCCGGTTCCTTTAATGAGATTGTATTTTATTCTCCCGAGGGAGACATAATCACCCCCGTTAATACGAATGCCTATCCGGAACTTTTCGATGAACAGGATATGGTTCCCGAATATTTCACTTATATGGACAGCACCTATTTTGATGAGGTTTATCATGCGAGAACCGCTTACGAGTTTATTCATAAGTTAAATACTTATGAGACAACCCATCCTCATTTCGGAAAGACCCTTATTTCCATAGGAATCAGGATGTTCGGCATGAATCCCTTCGGATGGCGATTTATGACGGCGTTATTCGGTATCTTTTCGGTTATCATAATGTATCTCTTTGCAAAGGCGATGTTTGAGTCCACCTTTATAGCAACCATAACAGGAAGTTTTATCACCTTTGAAACCATGCATTTAAACCTTTCAAGAATAGCTACTCTTGATATTTTCATAGGTACCTTTATTCTTCTCATGTATCTTCTGATGTTTTTGTACATTAAGGAAGATACGAAGTTTAGAAAAGAATATGCCGCAGCAAAAGAATATACAGGCAAAAAGAAAAAGAAAACGGAAGACGGCGGTTTCTATGTTATAAAGGGAAATCAGTATATAATGTTGGGAATGTGCGGATTTGTTTCGGGTATTGCCATTGCCACCAAGTGGACGGGCGCCTATGCCGTGATGGGTATCGCTGTAATATTTATAATACATACCTTGCTTTATTTCCCCAGAGGTCAGGTGCTTAAGCTTTTCTTATTCTGTGTGGGTGTATTTGTGGTATTGCCCTTACTTATTTACAGCCTTTCCTTCGCACCTGCTGTGAGCTACAAAGAGTTTGATAACATTTTTGCCAAGGCTATTGAACTTTCAAAGAATATGTATGATTATCACTCAAAACTTGAGGCGACACACCCTTACAGTTCCAGGTTCTACCAGTGGCCTATTGTGGCAAAGCCTCTTCTTGACAGTTGTGAGAGAGTAAAGGATGGCCTTGTAAGCGGTATAAGCTGTATGGGCAATCCCGTTATCTGTTGGGCGGGAATAGGTGCCACTGTATTCCTTGCATTAAGAACCGTAATCAAGAAAGACGGCATCGCACTGTTTTTGATAATCAGCTATTTTGCACAGTACCTTCCCTGGTTCGGAATTTCCAGATGTACCTTTATATATCATTATTTCCCTTCAATTCTCTTTAATATCCTTATGCTGGGATATATATGCAAGCTTTTGCATGACAGATTCAAATGGGGAAAATATGTGGTGGTCACCTTTGCGGCAGTAAATATGGTAGTGTTCTTCCTTTATTACCCTGTGGTTGCCGGATGGCCTGCTGTACCCGTTGAATACGGAAAAGCATTAAGACTTATGAAGGACTGGGTACTTGTATATTAAATCTCAAAAGACGACGGTCATGTGACTGTCGTCTTTTATTTTGGATGCAGTTTAGTTAAAATCATTACATTTCACAAACGAAAAAATGCAATTAAAACAGCCACTGCAAGATAATCTTGCAAGTGGCTGTCTTTAGCTACGTCCATCGGCGCAGATTTTATTATTTGTTGGTGTTTGCCACAGGAACCGGTTCTACCTTAAGTTCGGGGGCTTCGTTAACTGCATCGAATAATTCTTTGCCCACAAGAACGAGAAGCACTGTGTTTAAAATGGCAAGATACAAAGGATCCATTACGGAGTGCCCTACCAGATAAACCATGTAATTAAGTACCGTTACAAGGCTTGCCAACGCCGCAAGGGGAAGTTTTTTAATATCTGTTGCAACATAGATCATTACAAATATATCAAAGATAAAATTGTATCTGTCATGCATATGGGGAAGGAAATAGGTGAGGCAGGAAACTGAGAACATAAGTAATGCCATCATAACCTTGCCTGTCATTTCAATCCTCTTGGAACAGATATAATAAGCAATCATACCCGTCACAATAAGTGTGATCCACATTCCGGCGCCGCATAAAGAATCGGTTCTTGATGTGGTGTCCGGCATATTTTCATCAAGGAAAACATAAAGGTTAGGATAGTTAAGTGTGCCCCAGGGATAGTAATCCGCCTGGCTGAAATAGATGGTTAAAAGCCTTGTGGGGTCACCTCCGAATATCCATGCGGGAAGCACGCTTATAAAGAATACAAGGGGCATATAAAGAAGTTTTACAAGGCTTATATTTTTTCCCTTTATCCACATGATTACATAGAAGGGAAGGAAGAATACTGCCTGAAGTTTGAACATAAAGGAAAGAGCAAGAAAAACAGCGCTCTTTGTGTTTTCGCCCTTATAAACAGATCTGAAACTCATTACAAGGAAACAGGTGTAGATTATGTCGCACTGACAAAACCAACCGGAGTTTATAAGTGCCGCGGGACTTAATATCACAAGAGTAAAGGCTCCTATTGATTTCTTCACATCTTTGGTGATATCATGAACCAGTGCAAAAGCGCTGAAAGCAGCGATAAAATCGAATACATAGGAGAAAAGCTTAAGCATGTACAAGGGTGATGCCTTCAAGTAGGAAATGAGAGTCATGTACAATGTATATGCGGAAGCGTAGTTGGTTATCTCCTGGGAGAGACTCTTTAAACCGCCGCCTTCTCTCATGGAATCAACCCATTTTTCCAGAAAACCGTAATAGTCGGCAGACTGTATATCGATGATCTTAACCCTTATGATTGCGCCTATAACGAAGGCTGCCAGCATAAAGCAAAGATCCAGTCCCGACATTTCATAGGACAGAATTTTGAACTGCGCATTCAGTAATTTGTCGATTGGTCGTTCTTTCATAGTTATACCCCGTTTCATTATTTTTACATCCAGATAATAGTATAAACCAATAGCGGGGCTTAAACAATAAAAAACGGAGGCTGTTTAGTGAAAAAGATTATTCTTGCAAGCGCTTCTCCAAGAAGAAGAGAGCTGTTAAAAACAATAGGTTTGGATTTTGAGATAAAAGTAAGCGACGTAGAGGAAAAATGCGATGAAATCCACCCCGCGAAGGTGGTGGAGGCCCTTTCTTTTATTAAGGGAAAGGCGGTCTGGGATTCGTTGCAGGATAAAAACCTAAGTGTGGTTCTTAGTGCGGATACCGTTGTGAGCCTTGAGGGGAAAATCCTTGGGAAACCCTCCGATGAAAAAAGAGCTTTTGAGATGCTTAAATCCCTTTCCGGTAAAAGCCATGAGGTTTATACGGGAGTGACTTTAATCTGCAAAGAAGGTAAGGAAGTTATAACCCGCACCTTCCATGAAGCCACGAAGGTATTTTTCTATGAAATGAGTGATGAGGAGATACTTGATTATATTGCCACCAAAGAGCCTATGGACAAGGCAGGAGCTTATGGAATCCAGGGACTGGGTTCAAGGTTTGTTCAAAGAATAGAAGGAGATTACAACACTGTGGTGGGTCTTCCCGCGGCAAGAGTATACCGTGAACTTAAATACATGGGGGCATTAAAATAATTCGAACGCAGGGTTTTTTAAGAATAGTATCGATTCAAATATGACAGCAAACATATAGAGTGGTAATCATCACATAAATGTGAAAGATACAATAGTATCGCTGTGTGAGAACCGGTAGAAGTTATTTGTATGAATGGTGTAAAAAAGGAGGAGAGGGCACACAGATATGCCCTCTCAATTGAGTGATGAAAATGCGGTTACAAGGAAGGAGACAGTAGCTTGTAACCGCAAATTCACGCCGTGGTATCTATGAAAAACTACCCCTGTTTCTCATGGATATACCTGCCCAGCGTTGTGCAGTGTAAAAACTACATTCTGAATATAGCATTACGCATATTAAAAACAAATTGTAAAAATTGGCATATTTGTTAAAAATAAACAAAAAAATGCAAATTGTAAAGACGATTTCTGTTTAAATACCTGCGAAATCATGCGTAATAAAATGTTGCATAATGTAATCGAACCGGACTGTCAAAATGCCATAAGCGGCATTCTTTTTTTATTGAATCTTATTTTTATTAGTGGTAAGGTTAAAGTGTAAAGCATTCTCACATGTAATTTTTGATTTTGGGAGGTTACGGCTATGCGTGAGTTTGATGATGCGGTCCTTGAATGTTTCATTGAAAATCAGTCACAGCTTTTTGATGAACCTGTCTGCGAGACTTTTGAAGAGGCTGAGAGCTTTTTGGAGGATTGCATGGCAGTGGTGGTGGAATCTGTGGATGAAATCATTGAATTCTTTGAGGAAGAGGGGATTGATCTTGAAGATTCCTCAGAGGAAGAAGTTCTTTCCCAGGCAGAAGTTTTTGATGTGGGAGACGGAAGATATTTAATAGTTGAGGGATAACAAAAGCTGCAGCGTAACTGCAGCTTTTATATTGCAATTAATTATATGAAAAATGTGTAAAAGCACACATGCGAAACCTATAACAATTATGAATTGCAGTTATTGGTATTATGGATAACCCATGATTATGGATATGGGAAATCCGGTTGTGGTATTTATTAATTAAAGAGACATAATAATGTCGTAGAGACCGTCTTCGTCGTTGGTCTTCTCGGTGATCATATCGGCGGCATCCTTAACCGCATCTTTGGCATTTTTCATGGCTATGCCAAGACCTGCGGCTTTTATCATGGGGATGTCGTTTTCGTCATCACCGGCGGCGTAGGTGTCTTTAATATCTATGTTCAATATTTCGGAAAGCTTCTTTAGTGCCACCCCTTTGTCGGCGTTACGGGATATAATTTCAAGATATTTGTTATCCGAAAAGAAAGCGTGAACCTTGGGGAGAGTAGCGTTGATATCATTTTTGAGACACTCTAACTTTTCTTTATCAAAAAGGTCGATGGCCAAAAGCTTAAAAGCTCCGTCTTTAAAGAAAGTGTCGAAGTCCTCTCTTTCCACGAGGGGCATTTTAATTCTTTGGGTGTAAACCTCGGTGCACTCATTTTTTTGCCTACATATAATTTCTTCGTTGTAATAGCCCTGGATGTGAACATCATGCTTTTTACCCATGGCGATTATTTCTTTGGTATCCTCGAAGGATACGGGACATCCGAATACGATTTCCTTGGTTTCACAGTCCATAATGCAGGCACCGTTGTAGGCGCATATATATGTGTTTTTCAAGGGAATCTCAAGATTTACAGCCGTATCGTATACACTTTTCAAAGGTCTTCCGGAATTGAGGACAAAACAGTTGCCCTTTTCAATAAAATTAAAAAGGGCACTGAGCATTTTAGAACTTACTTTTGACTCGTTATTCAAAAGAGTCCTGTCCATATCACTTGAAAAAAGCAGTCTTTTGTTCATATCAGTCTTCGTCATCTTCTTTCTCTGCAGTAAATACTGTACGTTTTCTGGCCTTTTCATCGCTCTCAAGATACTCATCGTAAGT
>JAILPU010000180.1 GCA_024699395.1 Lachnospiraceae bacterium
CTTCATTAAAGCAAATAGCAATCAAAATAGGGAAGATAGTTCCGAAAATCAAACCAAAAAAGTTGATGATCAAAGTGTTCGCGGTAACCTTCAATCCCATTCCGCCGACTTTGAAGAAAGGTCTGAAATTCGCAATGCCCACAAAGGGGCTTCCGAAAATACCGTCTTTAATGTTGTACTTGGTGAATGCCATCCAAAGTCCGCCATAAGGGATATAGCAGAACATGATTAAGAAAATGATGGCAGGCAGGCACATAAGGTACAGTTGCCTGTTACGTTTTAATTCCTTAAACATTTTAACCTCCTAAAAATTACATATGTATACCAAATCGGTCAAGCATATCGAAGAAAGCTTTTTCATCCGCTTCAGTATAATATGCTTTGCCGTTTAAGGCCTCATCCTTGAAGATCATCATTCCTGTAGTGCAATATCTGTTGCCTGCAAGAAGAAAATCTCTCGCACCCTTCTGAAGTGAAGATGTGCATTCATATCCCTCAAGAGCATTGTCCATGTCTTTGTAAAGATGAACGTAAGCCATGGAACCGTCCTCGCCGTCGCTGTAACGGAACATAAGGTTCTGAACATTGGTGATATTTCTGTTCTTGCCAACCACAAGTTCAAGTCTCTTATCGTACAGCCAGCTGCTGCTCCAGAATCCCTTCATGTCAAGTTCAGGGTAGTACTTTGCGAAGAAGTCGAGAGCAAGCTTCATTGAGTTGTGCATTCTCTCGGGTGTGTATCCCTCTCCTCCGGGAATGTGGAGAGCTATAAGGTAATCGCCCTTTTCAACAATAGGCTCATATTCTGTGGTATCTATAGTAATAAGTCTGTTTTCGGTAAAGCCAATGGGGTTCATGTACTGACCTGTTATCTTGGTGCCGTCAACTTTCTTGGTGGTTACAAATCTCTCTTTGCTCTTTGCCCCTCTGGTACCGTACTCATAACCGGTTCCGGGCTTTTTGCATTCAGGATCTCTTTCTCTTTCTTCGTCGTCAAAGCTCCATTTAAGAAGCTGACCTTCGGCATCGTATACATTGCCGGCATCATTCAAGGCTATAACCTTTCCTGTTTTGTTGCTTCTGTAAACAGTAAAGCCCTCGCCGTGCTCGTAAGGTATAAACAGAAATCTGTCCAAAAGGAAGATGCTCAATGTGTAGAAATTAAGCTTCCAAGGCATATCCAGCACATCAATCTTTCCTGTCTCGATATATCTTGTGATCTGATCTCTAATCATTCTGTGGGGGATGTCCTCATAATACTCCTTGGGAACCCCTCTCTTCTCCATCTGCTTCTCGGATACAGGAATGCAGGCAAGCATAATGATAAATGCATACGCTTCGTTGTATTTACCCAAGCATCCGGGAACCAGCTCGGTGTAATTGTCAATGTCATATTTATTACGCATGGAACAGATATCCCATACAAAGAATCTGGAGAAGTAAAGAACCTTCTCATCCTTCTCGATGGCGTCCAGCGTTTCGTCGAGGAAGCTCTTCTTGTCGGCCGGAAGATTGTAAGGCTTCAAAAGTTCCTCATATTTACCCCTCTCAATAAGAATATCGCTTTCCGGTTCATCATAAAGCTTGAAAGCTTCCACAAAACCGGTGGGAAGTTTGTGCATTCCCATATAGTCAATTAATTCATGATAACTATATTTCATTTGCGCTCCTTATGTTTCGTTGTTTTCAGGCCGCAATCAGCCCCACGTTTCATATTATATCATATAACATTTGCGTTATCGTTGTACTTTTTGTATTCTTTTTTGCACTTTTGTAATCGTTTTACAAAAATCAGCCTTTAAACTTGTGCACTTTTCCTTTTTATGGCTGTTTTTGCATCATCTTCTATGTATGAATTGCCACAAATACCCCCTGTTACTCAGCATTCATACGTTATTGTGTCATTGCTATTTGACCAAAATGATTTAAAATTCTTGCTGTTATTTGCAAAAATCAGCAAATATCTCCCTTTTTGTTTCATAGTTTTTCGTTAATATTTTCGTAATATTTACGCGTGAGACCATATGAACGATCTCCAAAACCTGCATATTAACTACATCCGGTAGCATTGTATAATTTGTATTTTCAGCGTCAAAACAATATGCGCCATATAATTGCCGATATTATTTTCGTATGATTTGCGTTTTCAAACCCATAAACAACTTACGCTGCATATCAGCCCTGCAAATCGACGATATTGTATGTTTTATGCACGGTTTCTATCAAAAATATTGAGAGAAATAATCTCCAGTTCCTTCTTTATTGCATCTCGGGAGTAACTTTCTCTCACATAGTCTGCCCCGTTAGCTCCCATTGTTTCAAGAATCTCTCTGTGGCTTAACATATAATTTATACATGCTTCAAATTCGTAATAATCTTTGTAATAAAGACCTGCGTTCCCGTTTTTGCAGTGATTCCTGACAACTTCACAGTCTGCGTCGCACAAAACCGCTTTTTTCATAGAAAAGGCCTCAAGGACGCTTATGGACAAGCTCTCGTATTTGGAGGGCATTACAAAAAAGCAGGAATTATCTATAAGATTAAACTTTTCTTCTTCCGATACAAAACCGGTGCATATTACGTCCTCTCCCCAAACTTTTGCTCCCGCATCTTTTCCCGCAAGACAAAGTTTAAGACCGGATGGATTCTCTTCCTTATATCTGTTAAACATCTCCACCAGATCCTCCACCCCCTTATGAGGGTCAAGGCGCCCTGTATAAAGGATATATTCACCTTTTTTGAGTCCCTTGACAGAAGGTGTGCCCAATCCTGTTTTGTGTTCTTCTACTCCCACGCCCCCTTTGTCATTCACAAGCTTTCCCTTTACATTGAAATTAGCTTCAACAAAGGCTCTTTCTTCCTTGGAATTGTAGAAAAGTCCCGCAGGGGTTTCGAAAACCCTTTTAAAAACAGAGAGTTTTACCGCCCACTCATCGTGTGCCGTGGGAATAAGCACCGCTTTATCCTTAACAGCCTCAATATTATCGTAGGTTGTGGCATAAAGATATGTCATAAAAAAGAAAACATCATAATTATCCCTGTTTTCTTTTATATAAGAAGAAAGCTCGCTGCAAGAAGGTCCCTGGGCTTCCATCCAGCTTTTTAAAAGTTCAGGCTTCTCCCCCTCTTTACGGATCCTTTGTGTAAGCTTATTGAAACGATCCATCTTTCTCGGCCTGTCTACATTAAACCTTAAAATCCGTATACCCTTTTCAACACTTTCTTTCTCTTTATATTCATTTTTCCAGGTACGATAATCCAAAGCCTTGGTGGTAAGAACGGTAACATCATGATTTTCACTAAGGTAATCCGCATAAAGAGCGCATTCCGTCTCCGCTCCGCCGTTAACCTTTTCTCCGTATCTTGCCACCACAAATGCAATCTTTAATCTCTTTGCCATTACTTAAATTCAGCCTCTAAATAGGTAAGAATCTTATCAAGTACCTTTTCTCTCGTAAAATTATCCAAAACAAATTTATATCCCGACTCACCCATGGATTCACGAAGCGCTCTGTCCTCTGTAAGTTTATTAAGGACTGCTTCAAATTCGGGATAATCCTTATAAAAAAGACCGCCTTTTGATTTTATGGCAAAATCCTTCGTCACCTCACACACGGAATTAACCACAACCGGTCTTTTGGCCATAAAACTTTCCATTATTACAATGGAAAAGCTCTCATTGGGAGAGGGATTTACAAGAAACAGTGCTTCCTTAAAAGCTCTTCTTTTATCTTCGATACTCACATAGCCCGCATCAATAACTTTACCCTTTAGCTTGGGGCTTATGTTAACCTTGCCCCCGCCTATAAGAACAAGCTTGGGCGCTTTGGGATAATCGTCGCAAAATCTTTCATAGTAGGAAAGAAGCTTTTCTATCCCCTTTCCTTCCTCTTTTCTTCCTGCATAGAGAATATAATCCCCGTCTACACCGTATTTTTCCTTGAATCCCCCGGTCTCCCAGGCTGCCCCATATGCCTCGGATTCTCCGTTATCCTCGTACTTATCTATGCCGCAACCGGAAACAATAAAGCTTCGATCTTTTAAATCAAAAGTCTTAAAAGCAAGTTCCTTCTCAGGTTCACTTAAAAAAATATAATGCTTTACCTTTTCAAAAACCTCTTTAAAAGGTCTTAGATAAATATAGGGTTCATCGTGAAAACAGGGCATTAAAACAGCTTTTTTCCCGGCCTTTTGCACCCCGTAAAAGGTAAGTCCGAAAAGGTATGGAGCAAAAACAAAGGCGCCGTAATCCTCAAAGTGTTTTCCAACATAGTCAAGAAGCCCGGTGCTGTTAATGCTTTCCCTTAAAAAGTCATTTTCTTCCTTTAAGGAGGTTCTCAATCCGTTAAGGAGCTTAAGATTGATTCCGTCAAAGAGAACCCCGTTTCTGTTATCGCTTTTAAACCGCTCCACACAAACGCCGTTTAAAAAAGACTGTCCCTCGGGGTAAAACTGTTCATCCCAGGGGCTTTTGAAGTTTTTGACGCAAGTAGTCAATACGGTAACTTTGACGCCTTTACGGGCCATATCCTCACACAATCCCCGAACTGCCGACTCGGCACCCCCGGTGGCATATTCGCCGTACCACGGTATTACAAAACAAACAGGCTTCATATCATTCCTTTTTTGATAATTCCTTTATTTTTTCCTCAAGAACTTCAATTCTTGCCTCAAGTTCTTTTATTTTTTCATCACGATTATAACCGTTGTCCAATTCGGACAATCTAAGCTGGCTCACCGCTTCCAAGGTATGCCTGTTAAAATCATTCTGTTTCTTAAAGGGATTAAACACGAGAAATCCGAAAAGTTTTTGAATAACCCTTTGGTAAATCTTCTTAAGAGGATTCCCCCTATTTTCACCAAAAACCTCATTTATAGAGGAATCCGCCATGTGGCTCAAAGCTTTTTCAAGTTTGTCCCCGTCGAAGGAAACACCCTTTCTCTTTTCCTTTGAGACATATCTCTTATTGTTCTTTTGGATATCATCCCTTATGGATGACATTATCTCTTCCACATCAACAGCCGTCATAAAGACTCCTTTAAACCCAAAATATCAAGAAAATTATCTGCCACCAAGGTCGGCTCAAATCTCTTTAAGTTTTCCTTACCGCAAATCACAACCTTTTCCCTGAAAGAGGTGTTGTTGATCACTTCGTTCAATATGGCAGCGCATTTATGGGGATCCTTATCTCTGAGAGCTATTCCTCCCATCCCCAAAGTTTCTCCCACCGCGGCAGAGTCGTAGGCCACTACGGGGATACCCATATGCATGGCCTCAATCAAAGGAATGCAGAAGCCCTCATGCTCACTCATACAAAGAAAAGCCCCGGCATTTTCATAGAAAGAAACAAGTTTCTCCTCACTGACCTTTCCGGTAAATATAACTTTACCCTCTTTGATTCCAAGTTTTTTGACATAATCCTTTAAATCTCTGTCATATTTTTCAAATCCCGCATTGTTTCCGCATAGGATAAGTTTGGAATCGGGATCGTAATCCCTGTTATAGACATAAAAAGCCTTAATGATATCCTCCTGCTTTTTGTTGGGGACAATTCGCCCCACAAAGAGAATATCTTTTCCCCGGGGATTGCTTTCACTTTTTTTCTTAAAAACATCGGGATCGAGAAGGATGGGGCACACCCTTATATCGCAGGTATATCCCATATTCATAAGTCCCTTTTTGTTAAACTCGGAAACCGCAACAGCACTGTGGGTGTAAGGGATAAGATCCTTTAATTCCTCCATAGCCCTCATGCATCGAAGAGCCAGATAGGGGTTGTAATTCTTAAGAAAATGATAGGGGGTAACATTATGATATCTGAGGATTAGGCGCCCCTTCTTTTTCTTAACCAATTCACTTATGGAGGAACCTATGGAAAAATGATAAAGAAGGATATCGGAATCTTTGGTTTCCCCCAGTTTGCTTACAGGGGAACACAAAGATTTATCAATACCCTCACCTATAACGCAGGCATATATATGATTATCGATTCCGGCCCGGGTGAAAAGTTTTGAGAGCTCTATGGCTTCATTTCCCACACCGTCTCCCCTGTTAAGGGTCCTTAAAAGCTGGATTATCCTCATGGATTGTTTTCCTTTCCCTTCAGGTAATCAATAATCTCCTGAAATATAAACACCTCTCGAAGCCTGTCTTCATTGTTTTTACGGATTGCAGGCTCCCATATAAAAGAAGTGGATTTCATAATCAACTTTTTCACAAAGCCTTTTAATCCCGAACCGCACTCAAAGGAAAAATCTTCCTTTTCCACGCTTTTCTTTAAAAATTCCAAATCCGCGGAAAGAGCCTGTAAACACAGGCTCTTTTGGTTTTGGGTATTATTTGTACTGTCAAAATCATCAAAGGAAGGTATCTCTTCTTTTGATTCTTTCGCAAAATTATTGTCTATAAGCTTATAAGCTTCATCGGTAATACTCATAAGTTCTCCGCTTTATCTGATGTTGTAAGAATCCACAAGTTTTCTGAACTCTGTTGATGCGTTAAATCCTTTTACCACATCCTGTCTTGTCTTGCCCGAAGCAAGAAGTCCCATCCAGTAATCCTTTCCGGCATCTGCTTCTCTGTCAAAGTATGTAGCATAGAGAACATCAACAAATGCGGAATCTGAAAGGTTTTTCTTCTCAAATTCATCCGAGAAAACGAAGTTCCATACAACCGCCTCGGGAGTTCTTGCCTTTTTGATAATCTCTCCGCACCAGTAATTCATTCCGTCCGCATCAAGATAACTACGTCCCAAAGCTTTGTAGTAGATACGTGAAACAAACTCTGTAACCTTGGCATTAAGGTCTCTGTACTCACTAAGCTGTATTCCGCCTCTGTCAATTCCGTAGTTGTTACAGATTCCCGTGAACTCGGGGCTGTATGCAAAACCTGCCAGAATATAACGTTCGGACAAGCCCACATGCATACGGCCAAGCCAGTAAGTCATACCGCCTTCGTCAGCTTCTCTTCCCATAAGGGTTCTGTAAAGGATATTGAGATATTCCTCATGTGTAAGTTTCTTTGCCTTATATTCGGGAGAATTAAAGAAGTCTCTTACCACATCGCAGCCGGTTCTTCTCTTGTATGCCAGCTCATCGCTCCAGAACTTAAGGCCGCCATCCTCAGGATCTCTTGACATAACAAGGTTGTAAAGTCTCTTCACAAATGCCTTAATCTTATCATATGATTCCGCAGAAACTCCTGTGGGATTATTGATATCAAAATCAACGGAAGGAGCATTGAGGATTATGTAGTTACCTTCATTATCCTTAACGTATACGGTTATGATCTTTGATGCTCCCGCATTGTAGGAAAGATTGATTCCGCCTGTCTGATCTGTGGTGCCCTTAACCATATTACCGTCAAAATATGCACCGCACTCAAGACCTGCATAATAAGTCTGTCCGTTTACATGGGTTGTGTCAAGAGCTCTTATAAACATCTGGTTATATTTTACATTGATATGATAGTAAGCATTTAAATTGATATTGGTAACCCCAAGAACCGCCACCTGATTGTTCTTGTATTCCACAATGGAATCTTCTGTTGCATAGATTCCGCTCTGACCGTAGTTCATTATTCTGTTGGTATTAATATTGGCAACAGAACGGTTGTAAACGCCGATACCGATTGCTGCATCGGAATCTATTCTCGCATCGTTAAATATATGGTTGTTATTGGCTGTAAGGCTTCCGGATTCCGTAACGGCAATTCCCATTTTACCGGTATTGTGGATGATATTGCCCTCGGCTTTAAGATCCGATGCCTCCGCATAAATTCCGAATTCCTTTGCATTGGAAATTGTGTTTCCTGTTGCGCTTCCGTAGCTCTTACCTGACTTTCCGTCAAATACGATACCGTTTACGTTGGAATTATTTATCTCATTGTTATTTACATAAGCTTCGGACTCTCTTGATACCGAAACACCCATTCTTCCTGAATTGGAAATGGTATTGTTTTTAATGGAACAGTTTTTGGTCTTATAGGATGCCTGAACACCGTGGTTACCTGCGCCTGTGATAACACAATCCTTGATGGTATTATCTTTACCCCCGGCAACGATAACACCGTTTCCGTTATCCGTTAACCTGCTGTTTACACCGTTGATGGTACTATTGGAAAAAGTACATCCATCACAATCCTGGAAAATTACACCTTCACCGTGAACTTCCGATACATCGCTGCTTGCTACTGCATTTTCCACACTGGTTCCGTAGACCTCGGCGAAATAGCAATTTATTATGTTAAGAGCAGTGTGAGGAGCATTCACAATACTGTTATCAATAACTTTTGCATCGAACATACCTGTGAGTACGATACCGCCACCGTTAACCTTATTATTGGTGAGGGTAAGGGACTCTGTATTTTCAATATAGATACCCGTATTGTTGGTGGTATTGTTATCAACACAGATATCTTCGCAATTCAATATCTGTACGCCCCAGAAATCTGAGGTTAATGTACAATCAAACACCGAAAGACCTTTTGAGTTTCCGGCAATCAAAGCAGATTTGCCTGCTGCCTTGGAAGTTATGGTACAATTCGCTATCTCTGCATTGTCGGAATATACTTCCACGCAGCTTAAATTCTTACAATCTCTGACCTTTACATTCTTGGTCTGCACCACAATTCTGTGACCACCGAGATCGTAACCCGATATTTCAATGTCAGCCTCCATGGTAAAAACGTCTCCTGAACTGTCCGTCATTACCTTACCCTGAAAATCACTGAGGAGATTCGAATATGATCTGTACTGAGTCTCCTGGGCATTGGCTTTTGCGGGCATTAACACCATAACAAACGCCAGCACCGCCATAATTACCGCTCTGACGCTTTTTAGAACTTTGCTTTTCATGTTTTCCCTCCGTTCACTCTTCTCCGTTTTTAAACCGGGGATAATAAATCCCTGTCTTCTAATTCTATACTTTGAAAAAAAGATTGTAAATGTATATTCTTGCGTTTAAATGAACATATCCGTTATTTTCTCTATATCACCTTAAGGATAACGGTTGCACTCGCTGTTTTGGAATCACAAAACGCATCGAAGCCCACCTCGTAGGTTCCCTTCTCTGAAGGTGCCGTAAGTAACATAATAAATCCCTCATCCATGGGATTAAACCTGGAGGAACCGGGGTCACTTACCACCTTACCCTCCTTAAACACATTGAAGGTAACCTGCACCTCAGCAGATTTTGAGTTGTTGTCCAAATCGCATCTCGAAGCGTTTTTCAATCCAATACATGAATTGTTATTTGAATCGTTTTTAGGCCCGTTGCATGAACTGTTTTTCAAATCGATTCTCGAAACGTTTCCGTGACTGTTATTCGAATCGTTTTTCGAACTGTTTTTCAATCCAATACATGAATTGTTATTTGAATCGTTTCTTGTGGAATTTTCTCTAACTGTCTTCACATAAACTCTGCAGAAGCCGTCAGGTGTAAGGGTTATCTCCCCGGGGAACATCAATTTAGGTTCTTTCTCTCCAAAAACAAAAACAAAATCCCCTGTTGTATTTTCCTCAAATACTTTTTTGGCCTCTAAATACCTGTCAATCTCCTTCTTATAGCGGGTGATTTTCTCCTTGCCTTCCGAAAATGACTTTTCTCCCCATTCCTTGGAAAGCCCGAAAAACACTCCCTTATCCTTATAAAAAGTCGACTCCTTATATGACTCTTCGTAATAATTTTCAAAATAAAAATCATCCGGCACCACAGACAAGTTCCAGTCCTTTAAGTGCCCCGGCCAGTTTAGGGTAACATATGGCCTTATCCTAAAAGCTTCGGGATATTTATTTATACAGTAGTTAAAATATCCGCTCCACTCGCTGACCTCTCCCTTTTTGCAGGCCTCGGGAAAAGCTTCCATAAACTCCCGGTACAATTCCTTATCTATTATCTGAGGCATGTGGGAATCAAACATATATGCAGGCAAACCGTTTTCCACAAGAAAATCTCTGCACTTAAACATGCTTCTGTCAAAGCTTGATTCATTGTGCTGTGTTCCTCTCCACTCGGTAAGAAGTCCGCAATAGAAAGCCGTATACTTCCCCTCTCTTACAAAAAATGATTGATCTGCTTCTCTGACAGGCCTGTAATCGTCATCCGCCATTATAAACAGCGAATCCGTCTTGGGATTTGCCAACATTCTCGATCTTAACAGCACGTTTCTTGCGGCATGGTCTCTCGGCACCTCATTTTGGCATAGTTCCTCATCCGTCAAAAATTCCAGGGTTAGTCTTCCTTTATATGATTCCTCTATCTCTCTCTTTACCTTTTCGGGGCAGCACACCAGCACCTTTTTTATAAAGGGGGTAAACTCCTCGTAATAGGGAAGGCTTCCCAAAAGGTCCTTACACCTTGCGGTGAGCACCACAAGCTGGGGTACGCTGTCCTTTACCTTTAATTCTCTCTCAGGGGTTTTGCTGATTATTTTGTAAAGCTTTTCCCCGGTTTCTTCCCATGTATTGAAACTTATTTTTTCAAGTTTTTCTTTTAACGATTTATATTTTTCCTCTGAGGATAAGTCCTTTAATTTTACTGTAAAGTCCTTGGGGTCATTGGGATTGAAATATATGCAGGCTTCCTTTCCCACTTCCCTGTGTACCGGATTATCAGATGCTATCACCGGAGTCTTTCTCATAAGGCTTTCCACTATGGGAAGTCCGTACCCTTCTATAAAACTGGGAAAAGCTGTGATATATGCATTTTGATAGAGTGTTTCAATATCTGCGTCCGTGGCTTTTTCAAAATAAAAAAGTTTTTTGCCAAGCTGTGGATGATTTTTTATCCTGTCTGCCACATCTTTCGTATTCCAGCCTTTTTTTCCCGCTATTACAAGGTTATATCCTTCCTTAAAAAGATCGTTGTCAAAGGCATCCAGTATGCATTTATGGTTTTTTCTGGGTTCTATTGTGCCCACCATAAGTACATAGGGCTCCCTCATATTCACTACGCCTTCCACATCTTTTGAGGGCGCTTTACCTGTTTTCTTTTCTATATCGCATCCCAGACCCACGGAATAACACTCAGGCTCTTTTAAATCAAGCTTTCTTATAAGGGCTTTAAGATAATTATTGTTTTCTTCCGCGCTTGATACGAATACGTCTGCGTATTTTAGTGCCCCTTCCAGAAATCCGGTAAATTTTACCCTGGTTATCTTATCAGCATATTCGGGATACATCACAGGTATGATATCCTGGTAAAATACAACTATCCTTACTCCCAGGTTCTTTAACTTGCTGTAAAGCTCGTTTCTGTCAAGTTTTATATGCCATGCGGCATCCATCTCAAGAAATGTATCCCCGGGTTCAAAGGAGATTCCCAGATAATTATAGCCGTCTTGTGCCTTCCGGCTTTCAAGCTCTTCCCCCGTTAAGGTTACTCTTTTAAATACTTTGTTTTCGTATTTTAAAAATACTATTTTGTCTCCCAGCTTTTCTTCGAGATACTCTCCGGTCTTACTGACCACCCTTTGAATTCCCGTTAGCCTTTTCGTTGCCAGGTAATTGGTTATGTCCGTATATACTTTCATTTTTCTTATCTCCCCAACATCTTAAAGGCTGCTTCCTTTATCTTAATCTTTAATCCTAAAGGCAGATTCCTGCAGAGCTTTATCCCCAAAGATATCAGTCTTCTTTTTATTCCCATCTTATTTTGGGTTACTTCCCCTGTATAAATATCGTTTTTTACCGTTACCTCTCTTGAGGACGCCATGCTCATCTGTCTTACCCTTAAAAGTACTTCCTTCCTGAACTCTGCCTCGGGTTTTTGGATTATATCCTCTATCTTTTCCTTCATCTGCTCCGTTGGAAGCTCTCCCAACATGGAATAGCATACCGCACTGTAAAAGGTTTCTTTATCATATTCCATAAGCCTTGATACATCCAGCTCATTTTCTTTGGAATGAGCCATATACTCGGCCAAGGTGGCTTCTATTTCTCCTTCCACCCTTTTCCCGGAATATTCATATAT
>JAILPU010000202.1 GCA_024699395.1 Lachnospiraceae bacterium
CATTTATATTTTTCCGACAGAATACAGGTTTTAAGAACAATTAACACAGCCCCCACGCCTTGACAAAGATACGTGGATTGTATACAATTAAGTACAATCCTTGTATACAGTATTTAATAAAAAAAGAGGCATTATCATGGAAAACCCTGACGTAAAAACAACAAAAAACATAACACTTAAGGCATATTCCAAGATAAATCTCTCCCTTGACGTAACAGGGACCTATCCCAACGGATACCATAAAGTCAGAATGGTAATGGCACAGACAAGTCTTTGCGACGAGCTGACTTTTGAAAAGATAAAAGAAGGCTGTGAGATAACCTGCAACCGAAAAGACCTGTCCACCAAGGAAGATAACCTTATATATAAAGCCTATAAGGCAATGAAGGACTCTTTTAATTTTGACGGCGGAATAAAGGTAAACCTTACCAAGAAAATTCCTGTGGCAGCGGGACTTGCCGGAGGAAGCTCTGACGCCGCAGCATGTATAAAAGCAATCAATGAGCTCTATAATCTCAATGCCGAAAATGACGCGCTCTGCGAAATCGGAGCAAAAATCGGCGCGGACATCCCCTATTGTATAGTGGGAGGATATGCACTCTGCGAAGGAATCGGAGAAATCATTACACCAATTGAGGGCTCCCTTAATGGATTCATTCTTATAGTAAAACCCCCTATTGATGTATATACACCCCATGTCTATAAGGAACTGGACAAGATTGAAGAATATCCCCACCCCGATGTGGAGGGCATGATAAAAGCAGTCAATGAGAAGAACTTAACTCTTGCCTGTGAAAAACTGGGAAATGTTCTGGAAGAAGTAACCGTAAAGGAACACCCCGAAATAGAAGAAATCAAAACATTTATGATAAATAACGGGGCATCCGGCACCTTAATGAGCGGATCCGGCCCCAGCGTATTTGCTGTTTTCGAAGAGAAAAAAACAGCCGAAAAAGCCTTGGAAAGCTTTAAAACAAAAACACGTGATTACGAATCCTTTATCACGGAATTAATCAATTAACGAAAGCGAGGTATAAAATGCAGGATTCCTTTAAAATAAGTATGGATGAATTTCTTCCTTTAAGAGATGTTGTCTTTAAAACCTTGCGTCAGGCCATACTCACGGGAGAGTTAAAACCCGGCGAGCGTCTTATGGAAATCCACCTGGCCAACAAGCTGGGTGTAAGCCGCACTCCCATAAGAGAAGCCATAAGAAAGCTGGAACTGGAAGGACTTGTTACCATGATTCCCAGAAGAGGTGCTGAGGTTTCCCAGATTACGGAAAAAAGCATGCAGGACGTGCTGGAAGTAAGAAGAAATCTTGATGCTCTCTGTGCACAACTGGCATGCGAACGCATATCCAAGGAGGAGCTTGATGCCTTGGAGGAAGCCAAAAACGATTTCGAAGAAACTGTAAAAACAAAAGATTTTAAGCTGATCGCCCAAAAGGATGTAGCTTTCCATGATATAATCATCAAAGCCACCAACAACATGCGTCTTATCACACTTATCAACAATCTCAGTGAGCAGATGTACCGTTACCGCTTTGAATATATCAAGGATTTTTCCCAGCATCCCACTCTTATCAAGGAGCACCAGGATATTTTCAATGCCATAAAGGCAGGCAATTCCGAAAAAGCAGGCGAGGCAGCGGTGATTCATATCGACAATCAAAAAAAGGCCATAATCGCTCAGATCAGACTTGATAAATTAAACAAATCCGGCATGAAACAGGACGATCAACAACATGAATAATTTACCCATCGGCGTATTCGACTCGGGGGTAGGCGGACTTACCGTCGCAAGAGAGATAATGCGCCAGATTCCCAATGAAAAGATAATATACTTCGGAGATACGGCTCGCGTACCCTACGGAAACAAATCCAAGGACACCGTAACCCGTTACTCCGGTCAGATAGTAAGATTTTTAAGAACACAGAACGTCAAATGCATAGTTATAGCCTGCAATACCGCTTCCGCCTATGCTTTGGACACTTTGGAAAAGGAGCTGGACATTCCCATTATCGGCGTTGTCCGCCCCGGCGCCAAAACAGCCCTTGATGTAACCAAAAACGGACGTATCGGGGTAATCGCCACACAGGCAACCAT